>NZ_JBFPEZ010000056.1:0-72828 GCF_040838225.1 Xenorhabdus sp. SGI246 | reverse complement strand
AATCATTGGGAGCATGACCCACATAAGGGCCGTCAATGATGGGAAGATGACGACTGGCCGGCTGACGGAACCATTCAAATAATCGGAAATCCAAACGCTTACGCTGTTCCTGATTGTGCTCCAATTGTGCATATTGAATGGTATTCCCTTCCTGACGCCACCACTCCAGCGTCCAGTACCCGTTCTCTTCTCCATTCGCTTCCGTTACCGCATAGCTGGCAAATCCTGCCCCATTACACCAAGCGTTGTTATGCAATACTTCATGGATATGTTTTTGCAATACCCCGCGCTGCTCCTGCGCCAGTCGGATACCTTTCGTATGATATAACGGCAATTCCAATAAAATACGCGCTGTCTTATCCGCTAAGGCGGCGGTGGCCTGCTGCGCTGCGACCAAGATATCGTTCAGGATACTCTTGGCTCGCTCTATGTGTATGTCGTTGTACATATGCCTCCCTCTTTCCTGGGATGAATGCAGTCGCGTTATCCGCGATCAGATCACTACAGTAACGACGCATCAGTATCCATACGAAATTTGCATTCAAGCAGGTGGTCGGTAATTCGGGTAATCATCTCCTGTGCCAGTCGGTAACAAGCGAGGTCATCCCCTTTATACAGAGCTGACAAGAGTGTACGCCAGGCGGCGACAACTTCGCTGTGAATGGCAGCCTCTCGGTACAGAAGTTCCATCAAAGAGGCCCATTCGGCCTGAATCTCCAACTCCTGATTGGCAAGCCTGGCTGACTGCGCCTGAGATGCCAGAGTTAGCAGACAGCGCATATCTGTCTGTATACGAGCATCAGGTTGTATCGCGGCCGCAAAACTGTCGATCAGTTGCTCAAGTTTTCTCAGTTCACTCGTCGTTGAACGTTGGGCCGCAAGCCTCGCACTGTGGCCGATCACAGCACAGTGAAACTCACTGAAATCCGCCAGTTCACCCGAAGCCATCAGCCGCAACGGGTGATATTTCCGCATTATCTCAACAGAAACCTGGCACACAAAACTACCACCATGACGTCCGCGCCGTGTCTCAATCAACTGTCTGGCACGCAGTGTGTTCAGGGCGTCACGAACGGTGACCGGTGACACACCTAACAACCGCGACAGCTCGTTTTCATTAGGTAGCTGTTCATCGGTTTGTAATATCCCGGAGATGATCGCGTTACTTAAACGTTCCACAACCTGTTCGGTCCGGGTCGCCTGATCAAGTGGTGCATAGACGATGGAATATGCTGTCATTCTCTAATTCCTGGTCGTAATAACACGGGATTTCAGCATGTCTGCAAACAACGCTAAAAAATACCGTGGGGATGCAACGCTTGCGCATCTTCTGGTACTGGGGTGATCGCATCCCAAAGTTCAGCCACCTGGCCGTTCTCAACACGCCATAGCTCAAAGTAACTGTGGCGTACTCCGGCAATGCTTCCCTCCGAATGGGTCAGAACAAACTGCCCATCAGCGACTGTATGGTGAATTTTTGCATAATCCAGGCCCCTTCCTTCATCTTTGAGTTGTTTAAGAAACGCAATGACCGCAGCCGTACCGTCGGGTATATCGGGGCTGTGTTGGCGAAACTTTTCACCATTGGTGTAGTTTCCAAACTCATCATAGTGCCCTTTGATCAGGGTTCGCGTGAAAAAGTTAACCACCAGTTCACGGTTTTTCTCCCTGTCATGGCTATAGCCCGTTTCAGTCGGGCCATCTAACTGAGTTCGGCCACTGGCGTTGGGTGCAGACTGTGGCACTAAGCCGTCCCAATGCTCCACTATTAATCCATCGGCCACCCGGTACAAATCAAAACCGACCAACGGCTGATCGTCTAATCCCGTAAAACGCCCGTGGATAGCAACCAGATCACCGTCCTGTAGTACGCGATAGGTTTCATGGTGTAGTTCAGGATGTGCCTGGACCAGATCCCGCAATCCGGCAAGACCATCTTTGACCAACGGCGAATGCTCAATGAAATTTGGCGCAAAATAACGCTCAAGCGCCTCCACATCACGGTTAGTAAACAACTCGTGGTGTGCGTGCGACACCAAGTCGCGCGGAGATCTATTTTGATTCATTGTGGGTATCCTGTATCAGTCGTTGGAACTCATCACGTGTTTAATACGCGTATATTCATCAAAACCGTAAGCTGACAGATCCTTACCGTATCCAGAGTTTTTAAAGCCACCATGTGGTGCCTCTGCCGTAAGAGGAATATGGGTATTAATCCAGACTGTTCCAAAATCAAGCTCACGAGACAAGCGCAACGCACGACCATGGTCGCGGGTCCAAACACTGGAGGCTAGCCCATATTTCACATCATTAGCTTTCTCAATGGCATCCTGTTCTGTTAAGAACTTCTGCACAGTGATAACAGGACCAAAAATTTCGGTCTGAATCATTTCATCGTGCTGCTCCAAACCAGTAATCACCGTAGGCTCAAAGTAATATCCCGAACGATCGGCCTGACCACCTCCTGTTTCGATACGGGCATGAGCGGGCAGACGTGCAATGAACCCTTTGACCTGCTCCAACTGACGAATATTATTAAGCGGTCCATACAATGCTGCTTTATCTTCTGGATCACCAAAACGGATGGTCTTAGCTGTTGCTACCAGTTTAGTAATGAAGATATCGTAAACAGATTCATGCACCAGCACACGTGAAGCTGCCGTGCAATCTTGACCAGCGTTGAAGTATCCCGCAGTAGCAATGGTTTCCACCGCTTTGTCTATATCCGCATCGGCAAAAACAACTACCGGTGCTTTTCCTCCCAGCTCCAGATGTGCTCTGGTGAGATTAGCCGCCGCCGAAGAGGCAACCTGCAAACCTGCACGTACAGAACCTGTGATACAAACCATAGCCGCCGTTTTGTGTGAAACGACTAAGGCACCCGCGCTGGCATTACCCAACACCACGTTGAAAGTCCCTGTCGGGAAGAGCGGAGCGGACAATTCAGCCAGCAACAGAGTGCTCTCCGGTGTGGTATCGCTCGGTTTAAGCACCACAGCATTACCTGCTGCCAGAGCAGGGGCTATCTTCCACACCGCCATCATCAACGGATAGTTCCACGGAGTAACCTGCCCCACCACACCCAGCGGTTCACGCCGAATACTGGTGGTCATACCAGAAAGATATTCAGCAGTAGCCTTACCTTCCAAAAAACGAGCTGCACCAGCGAAGAAACGGATATGATCCACCGACGTCGCAACTTCCTCGGAGGCAATCAGGTGCTTAAGCTGCCCTGTATTGCGGCTTTGCACCTCAATCAAACGTTCAGCGTTTTTTTCTACCACATCAGCCAGCGCTAACAACGCCTGCTGACGTTCCGAAGGTGTACTGCGCCCCCATATTTTAAATGCTGCTTTAGCCGATGCATAAGCATCGTCAACATCTGCTGCACTCGCGTTGGGAGAACGCGCATAAGATTTACCAGTGACCGGACTTACCAAATCAAAATATTCGGAACCTTTAGATTCAATATACTGACCATTAATAAAATGCTTGAGAGTTGGTATCGGCATTGCTACCTCCTGGTGGATTGAAGATAAGATATAACCTATGATTTAATATATTTAATGGTTGCATTATCGTCAAATTTGTAGCAAAAATGTAAAATCCAGATAATTTAGATACATACATGCAACTTTCAGCATTTCCATCAGGAAAAATATGTAAATCTGTGAGTAAGATCGAGAATTTCATATTACCAATAAAAAACAGGCAGGTTGTTATAATGCAGGCGATGTTCTCGCCTGCCATGCTTGGTTATGATTTTGATCTCCCAAAATTATTCTTCTGTAACTTCTTCATTTTTTTGGACATCCACTGTGATTTCGGAACTATTTTTGGATACCACAGCAGTAGTGGTAGTCAAACATAGTATCGCGTTTTACGGGTTGGTAAGTCTTGCAATATTGATGGCTATGACAGGAGGTTCTGGATTTTCGTTAAGTAAGAACAGGAAAGGTCGCCTAATCGACGAAAAGAAAAAACGTATGTCGGTCATTGGTATCAACGGGCTACTAGCCATGATCCCAGCCGCCATATTTTTGAACATAAGGGCCTCTGAAGGGATATTTGATATCTGGTTCTACACAGTTCAGGCTCTGGAGCTAGTAATAGGTTTTGTGCAATTAACCCTGATGAGCAGAAATTTCCAGGCAGGCTTAAGACTGACAGGACGTTTACGGGTAAAAACTTCCCATTGAAAACATGGTCAGTCGCGGTTTTTTGCTCATGTTGCATGGGACTTTCTAGACCTCGACTGACAAGTTTGTGTACATTGAACTCATGTTGATTAAGATCTAAAAAGTCATACCTAAATCTTGATAATAGCCAGCATCTCTTCAGTTTCCTCATCCATGCCAACCTCAACGAAACCAAAACTGGCATAAAGATTTTTCGCAACGAGATTATTCGGATCATAACTGATTGCTATTGCTTCTAACTGATTTGTGCACCTGATTTCATCAAGCGCCAGCGATAGTGCTTTACGCCCAATGCCCTTATTTTGATGGTTTTTATCCACCATAAACCGCCAAATCGTTATTCTTTGGTCAGCATCAGGTACCCACATGAAAAAACCAACAGGCTCCCCATCCAGACAAATTGCGCGCGTTTGGTATGAAGGGTGAAATTTAGATTGGACAAGGGACCACACATTCCCCGCAATATAGTCAAGTTGGTCATCAGTGACTGATAGGTCGCAGACAGCTTCAAAATTGTTCTTGTTTACGTCAGTTAAGGTAATCAACTACACTGCTCCAATATAGGATTATAAGCAGGAATTATCCAAAATTTTTCGGTATTAATTTTAATCTGTTTTTTTGAGCATTAACCCAAATAAAGGATTATCAATAACAGGGATAACTGCAATATCGAATTTGTCTGGTTCCGGCAAAAAATCAATATCCATTAATGCAGCAAATTGTGATGTTGCCAAATGGGCTTCTTCGATATCATCAGCATATATCACCATTCCAAACTCATTTTCATCCAGCGTCACAAATCGACGGTTACGCGTGTTAAACAGTACATAGCCAACCACATCAGGATCTTTTTCAATGAGTCCTAATGTATCGAGCTCTTTCTGAAGTTTTTTTAATTGCTTCTTTTTCATCATAAATTTCCATTAGTTATCACTAGCCATTCTGTTACGGGTCAAAACTTAGCTGTTTCAGATTATTTTATTATCTGGAAGTTTCCTCGCAATCCGATTAAATTGCCAAACGGTTCTTCTAATTGGCACATTCCTAAACCGTTTTCGATCACCATTGGTCCTCGATATAATTTCGCACCTATTGTCTGAAAATGCTGAATTGCTGTTTTAAGACAAGGGACTGACCAATACATAACCGTACCATTTTTTCCTGAATAAACTTTATCATCAGCCTGCACTACCTCCAGAATAAAATCTTTGATTTTTAATAGAGTAAAATCAAATTCTTCCAGATAGATACTTTCTACTCCTGGGAATGCGCGTTTATACCACTCAAGGCCTAAGTTAACATCAGGTACAGGAATTAAAAGTGTGGCTGGTTTCATCATGATTATCCTTGTTATGGCAACCAATTAATTCTACCGTCTCGAAAGAACTTATCAAATTCTTTCTTGACTAAAGATAAAGGACTTTCTCTAATTAATAGCTAAATGAAAAAGTTAAGTTAACTAGCTACAAAAAGAGGGCAACTATGATTGTTTTTGTGACAGGGGCGACCGCTGGTTTTGGTGAAGCGATTACACGAAAATTCATTAAACATGGCGCTGTGGTCATTGCTACAGGACGCCGTAAAGAGCGCCTGGATAGATTAAGAGAAGAATTAGGTGAAAATGTTTACCCTGTTCAGCTAGATGTAAGAAATCGAAATGCAATTGAGCAAGCTATACAGGAATTACCCGATAACTTACGTAATATTGATGTTCTTGTGAATAATGCTGGTCTTGCATTAGGGCTAGAGCCAGCACATCAAGCTAACCCTGATGACTGGGAAACTATGATTGATACCAATACCAAAGGATTAGTAAACATGACCCGAAGTCTATTGCCTAAAATGGTAGAGCTCAATCACGGTCATATTATTAATATTGGTTCAATAGCAGCAAGTTGGCCATATGCGGGTGGTAACGTATACGGGGCGACAAAAGCATTTGTGAAACAGTTTAGTTTAGGGCTTCGTGCTGATTTGCTAGGGAAAAATATTCGGGTAACAGATATTGAACCAGGGTTGGTTGGAGGAACAGAGTTTTCTCAGGTTCGTTTTAAAGGTGATAATGAAAAAGTGAATAAAACTTATGAAGGTGCTGATGCTCTGACCGCTGATGATGTTGCAGAAGCTGTATTTTGGGTTGCGAATTTACCTGCCCGTGTCAATATCAATACATTAGAAATGATGCCGGTTTGCCAAACATTTGCAGGTATGAATGTACACAGGAATTAATATTCCATCTTTTGATGAACCGTTCGTGTTACAGGTGTTATTTTATGCTAGAGATAACGCAGGTTTTTAATACTGATGTATTTTATTTCGGGTATCACTCAATGAATACTTTATGAAAGAGGTTGAAACATGAATATTCATCGTTCTTTAATAGCCAAGACTATCCCTATATTTTCCCTCCTTTTGCCATTATTTTGGCAGACGCCTGCTTTTTCCAATCCTTGTACATCAAGTAATTGCATCACTATTAATGGTGGTGGTGAAAACTCAATGACTAAAGAAGATGCCCGACAAAGCAAAGAGGAATGGAACGATCAGCGGTCTCTACGTAATAAGATTAATAAACGTAGGGAAAAAGATTTTGATAAACATGAAATTGACGTTGACAATCGTGATGCTTGTTTGAAAAATTCTAACCTGAATGCTTATTGGGAACCGAACACAAAACGCTGTCTGGATATCAATACAGGTCGCCCTATTGACTCTAAATAAACCACAACTACATCAATAAGATAAGGAGATAAGGTGAAAAAACTCTTGCTAACCGGGGCTATGTTTATTACTGCTTTTGTATCTTCCGTTTCACAAGCTTCGCAAGATCCACAAAACCAAAACTCACAAAATATAGTGAGTTCACACAATATAGTGACGTGCGAAAATCTGAAAGAGCAAATTGCACAAAAAATCATTAATAATGGTATTAAAGAAACAGACTTTAACCTTGAAGTTGTTGCGAGTGATCAGATGGATTACGGCGGTGGGAAAGTTGTTGGAAGCTGTAATCGTGGTAAACAAAAAATTATTTATACCCGATTCACTCATTCCGCTGTCCGATAACTAACACAGTTAAAAAGACAAAAAGGGAGTTAACATACACTCCCTTTTTGTTTCCATTTTTTTTCAATTATCAAATGCCGATATAACTGGGATGTCCAGATAATGAGACAAATCCCGCTCTTCTGGTCTAAAAAGATAGGGAATTTCACCTAGTTGAGGCGCTGGTATGTGACAACGTAACTTCTCTAATACTATTGCGTAATGTGCTAATCCAGGATTAATACGATTGGGTATCCAACCAATCAGTGGTAGCCCATCATTAATAATCGATTGGGCAGTCAGAATGGCATGGTTGACACATCCGGCTTGGATCCCAACGACTAAAATAACAGGCAGTTTTTCCTTCACTACCCAATCAGAATAGAACGCATTATCTTGTGATAATGCACGCCAGCCACCTTTTCCATCAACAATTACGCGGTCTGCTTTATGACTCAATTTGTTAAGACAGTTTGTCATTTGAAGAAAATCAATTTGATTTTCTTCCCTTGCAAGAAGTTCATATCCTACTGCGGTTGTATCTTCACGATTAAAAACTTGCAGTAATGCGCGGGTAACAACTGTTTTACCGATGTTGGAATCCGTGCCTGTAACAAATAAGCGCGTTAGCATAAATTCATTTCCATAATAACAGATAAACTGGCTACTCTTTAAAACGTCTGTTTATAAAGTTTATAGCGAGCAG
Organism: Xenorhabdus sp. SGI246; assembly: GCF_040838225.1. NCBI lineage: Bacteria > Pseudomonadati > Pseudomonadota > Gammaproteobacteria > Enterobacterales > Morganellaceae > Xenorhabdus > Xenorhabdus sp. SGI246. The sequence goes on along the minus strand of NZ_JBFPEZ010000056.1, from coordinate 64,878 downwards.
ACTTGAAGTGTAGGAGATGTATTTAAGATAGGGATTGCGTTAGCTCAATGTTTTGTCAAATGTGTTCTATCCTTGCATGATTTCGAGCAGCAACTGACCATTGTATAGTGATTGCTTAATCAGTGATGCTGCTGGCAGAGTTCCTGAATTAGTAAATTCAGTAGCAATAATATCAACTTTTTGACTGTATCTCGGAAGTGAAAGCTGAGTGATTCTCTTTTGAATGACGGGATAAAGAATTTGTTGCGCTGCGTTCAGCGGTGAACCAATCAATATCTTGTCAGGATTGAAGATGTTGACCATAATCGCCATGATGTTTCCGATTCTCTTCCCAACATCACGAATAATTTCTATTGCAAAAAGATCACCTTGCTGTGCAGCCTGACAAAGCAACTCAACTGTCAATGGTGTTTTAGTAAACATTAACGAATCGGGCTGTTTTTCAGCTAGCTGCCGTGCTTTTATCAAAATATTTTTGATGCCGACAACAGTTTCCAGACAACCAGTATTTCCGCAATAGCAATGTTCACCATCAGGCTCAACTTGAGTATGTCCTATTTCGACAACACATTGATTTCCTGAATGAAGTATTTGCCCGGCTGTCATAATACCAACACCGACATTATCATCAATGACAACCTGGATAATATTCTGGCAATTCTTCCCTGCCCCGTATAAAGATTCTGCAATTGTCCACGCAGTAATACCATGCTGCAAAAAAATAGGCACTCCGATACACCTGTATAAGAATGAACCAAGAGGAAGATTCTGGATATTGTAATACGGTGAACTATGAATAATTCCATTAATAGGATCAATAATCGCATTAGTGGTAATGCTGATAGCAGTCAAACGCTCAAGATGAGATTGATACCGAAAGAAAAAATCGTCAATCAGGGCAACAAGATCGTCCAAAAAACTTTGGTTTTCAGATGAAAAAAATGGTAATTCTTGTTCAGCAACCAGGTTATTGCTTAAATCCCGAAGCCCAAATGCAACACTACCATTATCAATACGTATACACAGAAATTGCCACCCCTGACTATCAACTTTCAATCCGATCGCTGGACGACCACGAAACCCAAGATCAGGAAATTCGACTTCTTTCACTAAGTGAGCATCAAGTAACTCTCGTGTAATCTTCGTGATACTGGCAGGGGCCAACTGCGATTTTTTAGAGAGAGCAATACGTGAAATAGGTCCATATTGATCAATCAGACGATAAACCAAACCAATATTAATTTGCTTAATTTGGTCAACATGGCTTGGCTGTACGTCCACACTCACTGTGCCTCCCGCTATTTAATTTGCGCCTCTAAATAATTAGTAACGATTATGTCGCGGTTTAAAGCAGAAGATATCCGTTTGAAGCAGAAATGTGATCTTTCACACGAACTTCTCGTGATTGTTACTTTCAATTAACAATTAACGATATAGGATTGGCCTTGTGACATCTCATTGCTGCTATCTTGATTATCGACTATCAGAGACGCCTTATCATCTGAGTCAGACTATCGTTAGTTTATTATCTACCGTTTATCTGACGGGAACTTATAGCGCAACTTTAGGGATGAAGCTCAATAAATTAACAGTATAAAGTTTAATGATTAATAATGTGACTCTGTTGGTAATGAATTAACTTTGTTTAAATAACCATCAATTATTTCGATGTGTTTGTCTTTTTTCAGAGAAAATAATATACGCTGTATACAACTACGTGAAAGTGTACACCGCTGTTCTATATATTTGATAACAGATATATTTTCTCTGAAATCATCTGGCAAAGTGATAAGGCGGGATAATAAGCTACATACAATCTCTTTAGCGCCATGACGAAATATACTGATATCTCTGGCATACAAAAAAGCCATTTTATAAGAAATTACTCTCATCCACTCCCTATAAAGATCGTGTTTCTTTATAGCACCTAATGCACTAATACGAGGTAATTGATATATCTTACAGTCAGGGCCGAGTTCAATAGAGTAATAAATTTCTGCGCCTGAATAGAAAGATAACCCCAGAACATACGGTGAAAACACCGTTGCAATGATTAAATCATCACTTAACCTGCGAATATTTACATATCCCTTCTCAAGTAAAAAAAACTTAGCAAATTCACGCTCAACTTTAATCAACATACCTTGTGTTGGTTGTTCAGATGAGACTGACTCAGAATATGGTAATAATGTATCAACGATTTTGGTAAAAGAATTTACGGGCTTAATTAATTTATTCATATTAAACCACCTCTGCATATAATCTTTACAAATGAAATTTTTAAAATTAAAAGATTTTCTTATAAATTTGCTAACTAATTAGTTATTCACGATCACTGATTTTAAAATTTAAAAAATTAAAGGAATAGTTGTTTCTAGTTTTTAACACAATGTATAAATGTTTATCAATAACCCATTTCAAAGATTAACTTTCTTAAGTTACCCTATTAGGCTTTATTTTTTTCTTTTTTTGGGTGTTTGTGTCGTTTTTGGTTTATACTTTAAAGTATGTTGTAACTAAATATGTAAAAGAAACCGTTGGTTTACGAATCGGAGTAATAGGACATGAATAAATACCTTTCAATAGAATCACTTACATCCTGTTTTAAAAAACAGGAAGAAAAATTGGCTGAGCTGATCGAATTATTGATGAAATATCCACTTATTGATGCCAGGGTATTTCAATTACCACAAATTGAAAAAGGCGAAGAACATGAACAAATTACCGAGATTGATGTTAATCCATTACAAGGAAATGAAGCACTTAACTTAGGTTTGAGGTTCTATCAGAAGCTATTCATCCACCATAACCACCCTAATATCAGCAGCAAGGCGGCAAGCCGGTTGCCAGGTGCGCTATGTTTTTCTGTAAGCCACCAGCAATATAAAACCGCAATGAATGTTATAGAAGAAGTTAATCAACTCAAAGCCGAGCTGGAAAACATCGTAACTAAAGAATCAGGAGTCAGCAAAGAACAACGATTTGAATTTGTCCACGATCATTTACGTGGTTTAATTACCTTAAATGCCTATCGCACAATAACTCCCCTCGTAAACCCAGATACCATCAATTTTGGTTGGGCCAATAAGAACATTATTAATAAAGTGACCAAGCAACAAGTTATTGAACGGTTGGAAAAAAGCTATAATGCCGGAAAAACAGTTCCCCCCTACTCCAGCGATCAATGGGCTGCATTGGTTGCACTAGAAATCACAGATATCAAAAAGCTACCTGATGATGTAGTTTTGAAAATTAAACGACCAGTAAAAGTACAACCCATAGCTCGCGTTTGGTATTCAGAAATACAAAAACAGGTTCAATATGCCTGCCCTCTGCCAATCATCGCTTTTTATACTGAAGATAGCGAAATCAAACCCAAAGTAGGTACGTTATCGAACTATAATGCCAATGCAATTAAATACCGCCATAAACCTAAAGCAAAACCACTTGAGCTCGTGATACCGCGTTTACACCTTTATCGGGAAATATAAAGCGTACAATAATATAGATATATAGATAGAAAAACCGGAGGATTTACCCTCCGGTTATACATCAGCCAATACCAAAATCAGCAAGAATTATTTCATACTGCCAACCATATCTTCCGGACGTACCCAAGCGTCAAATTCAGCTTCGGTCAGATAACCCAACTGCATCGCTGACTGTTTTAGAGTCAGACCTTCTTTATGTGCTTTCTTAGCGATTTCTGCCGCTTTGTCATAACCGATATGGGTATTCAGCGCAGTTACCAGCATCAGAGATTCATTCAACAATTGAGTAATACGCTCACGGTTAGGCTCAATACCGATAGCACAATGTTCATTGAAACTACGCATACCGTCCGCCAGCAAACGAACAGACTGCAAGAAATTATGAATAACCATTGGGCGGAAGACATTCAGCTCAAAATTACCAGACGCGCCACCAATGTTAATAGCTACGTCGTTACCCATGACTTGCGCACATAGCATAGTCATAGCTTCACACTGAGTCGGATTAACCTTACCTGGCATAATAGAGCTGCCCGGCTCATTTTCAGGAATGGAGATTTCACCGATTCCACAACGAGGACCAGAAGCCAGCCAGCGAACATCATTAGCAATCTTAATCAATGATGCAGCCAGACCTTTCAATGCACCATGGGAATGAACCAGTGCATCACAAGTACCCAGTGCTTCGAATTTATTTGGTGAAGTGACAAAAGGTCGCCCGGATAATTCAGCGATTTTTTTCGCAACACGAACTGCATATTCAGGATGGGTATTCAAGCCCGTTCCAACGGCTGTTCCACCTAACGCTAATTCACATACATGAGGAATGCTATCTTTAATATGCTTCAAATTATGAGCCAACATTGCGGCCCAACCTGAAATTTCCTGACCTAAAGTCAGAGGGGTCGCATCTTGCAGGTGTGTACGACCAATTTTTACGATGTCTTTAAATGCTTCTGCTTTATCTGCCAGTGTTTTTTGCAGTACCTTCAGCTCAGGCAGTAAATGCTCACTTAAGGCAATAACGGCAGCAACATGCATTGCTGTTGGAAACACGTCATTCGAACTTTGACTCTTGTTAACATCATCATTAGGATGGATCAGACGTTCATTACCTCTTTGACCGCCAAGGATCTCACTACCACGGTTCGCCAGCACTTCATTCATGTTCATATTGCTTTGAGTGCCCGACCCCGTCTGCCAGATAGCAAGAGGGAATTCTGTTGAGTGTTTGCCTTCTAACACCTCTTTCGCCGCAGCGATAATTGCCTCCCCACGCTCCTTCGGTAAGAGGCCCAAATCCATATTGACACTGGCCGCAGCCTGTTTAGTCAATGCAAGAGCATGGATCAACGCAACCGGCATTTTCTCCTGAGAAATGCGGAAATGTTCCAGTGAACGTTGAGTCTGCGCTCCCCATAATTGGTCAGCAGGTACTTCAATTGGCCCCATTGAGTCTTTTTCAATGCGAGTGGCTGCCATTACTATCTCCTTAGCACACAGAATAATTGAATACGCCGGATCAAACTTTGCAGATAAATTAGTCGGCATTTCTTTATAATGCCATAAATTTATTATCGATAATGCGACCTCATCGTGTTTATTGTATTGTTGTTATATAAATAAGTTTATTTTTTATTATAGGAAATCCAGCCATGCTGAAAATGACCAACCAGATCCAACATTATGATTGGGGAAGTAAAACCGCCCTGACAAATATTTATGGCATCGAAAATCCGGACAATCAGCCAATGGCAGAATTATGGATGGGAGCTCATCCGAAATGCAGTTCTCTGGTTACTGATCCTGAAACAGGAGAATCTATTGCCTTAAATCAACTTATTGCTCAAGATCCGGAAAGGTATCTGGGTAAAAAAGTAGCGGATCAGTTCCAGCGTTTGCCATTTTTGTTTAAAGTGTTATGCGCCGCTCAACCTCTTTCTATTCAGGTACATCCTGATAAGCTTTCAGCAGAAAAAGGGTTTGCTAAGGAAAATGCAGCAGGTATTCCTTTAGATTCACCACAACGCAATTACAAGGATGATAACCATAAACCAGAACTGGTGTATGCGTTAACGCCATTCAGAGCGATGAATGCTTTCCGGCCTTTACCAGAAATTGCTGCGCTCCTTAGTGATGTTTCTGGCGCCCATCCCGATATTCAAACATTTATGCAGAACCCCACTGAGCAAAATTTATCATTTCTTTTTTCTCAGTTACTGACCATGCAGGGTAAACAGAAAAGCTTAGCCATCGCAGTATTAAAATCAGCATTAAATAGCCGACGGGGCGAACCCTGGGATACCATCAGAAAAATGACCGTGTTCTATCCTGATGATAATGGCCTGTTTACCCCTCTTCTGCTCAATATCGTTGAACTGCAACCAGGACAGGCAATGTTTCTCTATGCTCGCACTCCTCACGCTTACCTTGAAGGCGTTGCATTAGAAGTTATGGCTAATTCAGATAACGTTCTGCGTGCTGGTTTAACCAGTAAACATATGGATGTCCCTGAATTGATGGCTAATCTGGATTTTAACTCTAAATCAGCCGATATGTTGTTAACTATCCCAATACAGGAAAAAGACACTCTAAATTACCCTGTTCCTGTCAACGATTTTCATTTTTCTATTTATGCTGTTTCAGAACAACCGATCGCGTTAAAGAATGATTTTGCATCAGTTTTATTTTGCTGTGATGGTCAGGTGATTATAAATTCTGGTGAACAAAAATTGAGAGTAGTCTCAGGTGAATCAGTTTTCTTATCTGCTATAGAGAAAAACGTGACTGTTCATGGCAGTGGTAAAATTGCCAAAGTATCAAATAAATAGATTAAATTCATAGAGTTATAATGTTATTCATTGGTTGTTAATCACACTTTTATTGAAAAGCGATTAAAAGTTCTTTAGTTAACCTATACAATTAACAACTATTTTTACTCAAAGACATATCGCATAGGCCAATAATGTTATATGCGCAAAATAAGGATGGAATTTCCACATGAAAAAATCGTTAGTGGCTGTAGGTGTAATTGTTGCTTTAGGTGCAGCGTGGACAGGTGCATCCTGGTACACAGGGAAGAAAATTGAATCTCACATGGATAAAACAGTCCAGAAGGTGAACACAGAACTTACAAATGCATTCCCCGATAGTAAGCTTGAGGTGCAGGTAAGAGATTTCCAACGTGGTATTTTCAGATCTGACGTCCGTTTTGTCCTGAGCGTAAAAGATGACGCAAAAAATGCGGATGTGAAAGCAAATGAAGAAATTATCTTCAAATCTCATATCGATCATGGCCCATTCCCAACTTCCGCCCTGAAAAAATTCAATTTCGTCCCTAAAATGGCCTCTATCCATTCAGAAATTGAACAGAATGATCAGCTAAAAAAACTGTTTGAAATTACTAATGGTAAATCTCTGTTTAACACTGATTCTAGCGTGAGTTATGGTGGCAACTTATCTTCCAATATTGAGATTGTACCAGTCGAACATACGGATAAAGACGGAACCAAGATCACCTTTTCCGGTGCTAAAATCAACACAGATATCAGTCGTGATTTGAATGAGTTCTCTTTCAGTATCAAAAGCGATGAACTGACTGTAGATATACCTGTAGAAAAAAGAGTGGTTACTCTCAAGGGTATTAATTTTAACGCTGATGACAACAAAAAGGGTAAATTCGATCTCTATCTGGGCGATCAAAACTATGTTATCGGCGAAATAGCCTCGAAAAGTTCCAATGATAAGGATGACTTCCTTCTCACGAATTTAAAAATCTCGACCAAAACGAGTGAAAACAAGGAAAACGTGAATACTGGCGTTGCTTATGAAATCGATGGATTCAAAATGGGCAATTTAGATTTCGGTTCAGGTAAACTAGTGTTTAACGCAGATAATTTGGATGGTCAAGCCGTTCATAAATTTTTGCAAACTTACAATGATATTATAGCAAAATCGTTTTCTGCCAAAGACTTAGAACAATCACCTCAAGATATGGCCGCTAATCTTTTCAGCCATTTGCCAATCCTGTTGAAAAGCAATCCACACTTCAGTATCGCTCCATTTAGCTGGAAAAACAGTAAAGGTGAAAGCACATTAGATTTTAAAATTGCACTGCAAAACGTACCTGAAGATCTGAATAAAATCGCTCAAATGGGAATAGAAGAACAGCTCCGTACCCTGCTTCAGGAATTGTCACTTAATGTCAAATTGTCTAAGCCCATGCTGATTGAACAAATCACCAAATCAGGCGAATACTTAGGTGAAGATAAAAACAAAGCTGAAAAAACCGCTAACATGCAGGTTCAATTTATAGCTGCTCAAGGTGCTGCACTTAACGTTGTGACTAACACCGATGATGCAATTAACCTCAACCTCCACTACGCCGATGGCAAAGTGAAATTAAATGGCAAAGAATCCAGCTTACATCAATTCCTGCTTGATAATCACCTCATCGACTCCTATGATGATACTAGTGAATCAAATCAGCATGATAGTGAGGCTGAACTTCCTGCTGCTGAGTAATAGTCGTCACAGCAAACAGAATCCGATTAGGGTTTTCTACAAGAAAGTACACGCTGAAGGTTAAAAAGACCGACACAGCAAAAACATCGTAAAAAATCGATAAATAGTGCTTTCACTGCCAGTCAATGCATTGACTGGCTTTTTTGTATATTTTTCTGATAAGAAGGATAAAAAAATGATTGATACACGGCTTCCACTCACTGACTTACACCGTCATCTTGATGGTAACATTCGCCCTGAAACCATTCTGGATCTTGGCCGTCAACATAATATCATTCTCCCTGCTTATGAACTGGAAACTCTGCGTCCCCATGTCCAGATCATTGAAAATGAGCCAAATCTTATTAGCTTTCTGCAAAAACTTGATTGGGGTGTTGCTGTACTGGCTGATTTGGATGCCTGCCGCCGGGTTGCGGTAGAAAATGTAGAAGATACAGTCAATGCCGGACTGGATTATGCTGAACTCCGCTTTTCACCTTATTACATGGCAATGAAACACCAGCTTCCGGTTGAAGGTGTCGTAGAAGCTGTCATTGACGGTATCCACTCCGCCAGCAAACAACACGATATCCAAATTCGCCTGATTGGTATTCTGAGCAGAACATTCGGAGAAAGAGCTTGCTCTCAAGAATTAGCAAGCTTACTTGCCCATAAACAACATATCACTGCGATGGATTTAGCCGGTGATGAACTTGGTTTCCCCGGACACCTGTTTGAACAACATTTTATGCAGGCACGTGATGCGGGTTGGAACATCAGTGTACACGCAGGAGAAGCCGCAGGCGCAGAAAGCATCTGGCACGCGATACGTGAGTTGGGAGCAACCCGGATCGGCCATGGTGTTAAGGCTATCACCGATCCTGCGCTAATGGATTATCTGGCGGAAAACTGCATTGGTATTGAATCCTGCCTGACATCAAATCTGCAAACCAGTACCGTCAGCTCCTTATCCGCTCACCCGCTGAAAAAATTCCTTGAGCATGGCATTCTGGCTTCAATCAATACCGATGATCCGGCCGTTGAAGGAATTGAAATTCGCAATGAATACAATGTTGCTGCGCCCGCCGCTGGATTGTCTCCAGAACAGATCCGACAGGCACAGAGCAATGGGTTGGAAACAGCATTCCTAAGTGAAACAGAGAAACAAACACTAAGAGCCAAAGTTGCAAACCGCTAACAACTGTTACTTTTAAAGGCAGAAAATTACTCTGCCTTTTTTGAGCGGGCAGCATATCGATTTGCAAGTACCGCACAAACCATCAATTGAATTTGATGAAAAATCATTAACGGCAACAGCATAATACCAACCATTGCAGCCGGAAATAAAACATTCGCCATCGGCACGCCATTGGCGAGGCTTTTCTTAGAACCACAAAAAACGATGGTAATTTCATCTTCTTTGCTAAATCCGAATAAGCGTGCACTATATACATTAATGGTTAATACCACTGCCAGCAAAACACAACAGGCAATACCAATCATAACCAGTGAGTAAGCATCAATTTTATGCCAAATGCCTTCTACAACTGCTTCGCTGAATGCAACGTATACCACCAGCAAAATAGATGAACGATCCGTCATATTGACCAACTTTTTATGCCGTTCTACCCAATTAGCAATCAATGGGCGTGACAAATGACCAACAATAAAAGGCACCATTAATTGCAGGATAATATCTTTTATCGCTTTCCATGTGTCAGGATGAACCGCACTATTACCAGTACTGCTACCACTACTGTCACCGGCACCGCCATGAAGCTGGATTAGAAAACCAACAAGCAATGGAGAAAGAAAGACTCCCAACAGACTGGACGCTGAAGCACTGCATATCGCGGCGGCTACATTCCCTCTGGCAACAGAAGTAAAAGCAATCGCTGATTGCACAGTGGCTGGTAAAGCACAAAGATACAGAAATCCCATATAGACCGTTGGCGATATCCACTCTGGTACAATGAAATATAATCCCATACCTAATATAGGGAATAAAACAAAAGTACTAAGAAAAATAACTAAATGTAGACGCCAATGCCCTATTCCTGCCACAATCGCATCACGTGAAAGTTTGGCTCCATGCATAAAAAACAACAGTGCAATGGCTGCTGTAGTCAAATGTTGAAACCACGTTTTTACCTCTCCTTCACAGGGAAAGAATGAGGCAATGATTACTACGGTAATCAGTGTTAACAGAAAAGGATCGATTTTTAACTTTTGCCACCAGCTCATCAATGCTATTCCTCTTACTTTAAGGTTAATCAATTAAAGTTAATCAATAACCACAGTACGTTGCTCTTTCGCTGATTTTTCACCGGCCTCAATCAATTTCATAATCAAGATAGCTTCATCTGCGGTCACAGGGTTAGGTTTTCCCGTCAAGATAGCATCACGGATAGCGACATAATAAGCACTATAGTTACCCGACAAATTAGGAATGGCTTGCGTAATCAAGTCATTATTTTGTGACAACGTCACGTAACCATCGCGCGCATCATGTCCCCAATCTTCTTGTGATGGTTTTTCGCCTGCTTTTAAATACTCTTCCTGCGTATCTAAACCATATTTCACGTAACTGCCCGCCATTCCATGCAGGGTATAAATGGGAGATTCCGCGGCGACAAGCATTGATGCATGTAATATCACTTTTAACTCTGGGTACTTGAGTTGTGCATGAAAATAATCTGGTGTTTCAGCATTTGGGCGCATCATACCGAGGTCTGTTGTAATAGCTTGAGGTTTACCAAAAAGCTGGACGGCCTGATCCAATAAATGAGGGCCCAAGTCATACCAGATCCCACTCCCCGCTCCTGCGGCTTCTCTCCAGCGTTGACGAACAGCCGGACGATAGCGATCAAAACGGGATTCATAATACTTTAATTCTCCCAATACATTTTTTTTAATCAGCGATTGAACGGTCAAAAAACCTGCATCCCAACGTCGATTATGGAAAACAGATAACAATAAGTTAGCCTCTTCTGCCTGCTTCTTAAGTGCTTCTGCCTCTCCCACTGTAACCGTAAAAGGTTTATCAACCACAACATGTTTACCAGCAGACAATGCTTTTTGTGCTAATGGGTAGTGAGTATCGTTAGGAGTCGGGATAACAATGAGGTCAATATCTGGATCAGTGAATAACGTTTCTGGTGAAGAGACAACATTAATGGTTGGCCAATCTTTTTTAACTTTTTCTATATCACTACTGGAAACAGCAACTAATTCAACATTTGGCGTCTCTGCAATCAATGGTGCATGAAATGTCTTACTGGCATAACCATATCCAACTAAGCCAACTTTCAGAGAATTATTCATAACTGCCTCTCAACATTTGTAAAACTGTTATAACAAGGCATCAGAAAATACCACCAGCTCTTATTCATTAGCAAATAATCTTAATTCCTGTGTTACTATCTTTTGGTATCTGAATACCTATCAATGGAGAGAATATTTTTTATGTATCAATCCAATGATTATTACCGTATAAACGGTTGGTTATTGGCTCCTGCCGCTTATTTAATCATGACACTTATTGCCGCCAGCTCAATGTTAGTGTTATATGCCATAACTTTTTTCCAGCAAGGCACTGTAATTCACCAGGCAGGAGGTAATTTCACCGTTCTGTGGTATATCTCCGTATTAACCACGGCTATTATGTGGTGTTTTACGTTTTGGGTACTAAAATTGCTTTTTATTCGTTCAAAACGGTTCCCGCGTATTTTTATTATCTGGTTGACATTTTCTGTTCTTATTGCCATTAAAACATTTGCTTTGTCTCCTATTCCTGACGAAATAGCTATTCGTTCCCTACTTTGGCCCCTATTAGCCGCTGCTGTTTTTGTTCCTTATATCAAGCGCTCTTATCGGGTTAAAATGACTTTCACACAAGATCGATAACATCCCCTAAAATTGATTGTTATCATTGCCCCCACTTGCCTCACCGCAAGGCGGGGGGAGTTTCTGTCATTTTCACGACTATAAACAGTATATTGTTTTCATCAAATCTCTTATTTTCAGGTATAGCAATGACTGAATACCTTCTTTTATTTATTGGCACGGTCTTGGTCAATAACTTCGTTCTGGTGAAGTTTTTAGGCTTATGTCCATTTATGGGAGTATCCAAGAAACTCGAAACAGCCATTGGCATGGGGATGGCAACTACTTTTGTCCTGACTCTCGCTTCTATCAGTTCATGGCTGGTAAATACTTTCATTCTTGTTCCGCTGGATCTGGTTTATTTACGTACCTTAAGTTTTATTCTTGTGATTGCCGTTGTCGTCCAATTCACCGAATTGGCAGTTCGCAAAACCAGCCCTGCACTCTATCGCTTATTAGGCATTTTTCTGCCATTGATAACAACAAACTGTGCTGTGCTCGGTGTGGCTTTACTGAACGTCAACCAGTCACATAATTTTTTACAATCTGCCATATACGGTTTCGGGGCCGCCGCTGGATTTTCCCTTGTCATGGTGTTATTTGCCGCAATTCGTGAACGTTTGGCGGTTGCCAATATTCCTGCCCCTTTTCGCGGTTCATCGATAGGGCTTATTACTGCCGGGTTAATGTCCCTTGCATTTATGGGCTTTAGTGGTTTGGTGAAATTCTAATGATATCTTTATGGATTGCTATCAGCGTATTAAGCGTACTCGGATTAATCTTTGGGTTAATTCTGGGTTTTGCCGCTCGCCGTTTTAAAGTGGAAGAAGATCCGATTGTTGAAAAAGTCGATAATCTGCTGCCACAGAGCCAATGCGGGCAATGTGGCTATCCGGGTTGTCGCCCATATGCAGAAGCTGTTGCCAACAATGGAGAGATGATTAACAAATGTGCCCCAGGCGGCGAGCAAGTGATGCTCAAGATGTCAGAATTACTGGGGATTAACCCACAACCATTGGATGGCGATGAAAGCATACAAAACCCGGTCAGGAAAGTTGCCTTTATTGATGAAGAAAACTGTATAGGTTGTACAAAGTGCATTCAGGCATGTCCTGTTGATGCCATTATCGGCGCAAATCGCGCAATGCACACTGTAGTTGAAGATCTCTGCACGGGCTGTGACTTATGTGTTGCACCTTGCCCGACCGACTGCATTACGATGATCCCCGTTGCAACCACAACATCAAACTGGAAATGGGATTTAAACTCCATTCCGGTTAAAAATATTCCAGTTGAGCCAGAACCCATGTTTATATCTTCTGCTAAGCCTGTTGAGGTTAAAGCCAATGTTTAATCTATTCAATTTGCTTAACAAAAACAAAATATGGGATTTTGATGGCGGTATTCATCCACCAGAGATGAAGCTGCAATCTAGCCGTACACCATTACGCTATGCTCCGTTACCAGAAGAATTGATTATTCCCTTACAACAACACATCGGCCCGGAGGGAGAATTGCTGGTTAAAGCCGGGGACAAAGTACTTAAAGGCCAACCGCTGACAATAGGGGTTGGTAGAACTGTACCCGTTCATGCATCCACTTCTGGTACTGTCACCGCGATTGAAACCTGTGTTACAGCCCATCCTTCTGGGTTGAAAGAGCTCTGTGTCCGCCTGCGTCCAGATGGAGAAGATCAATGGTGTGAACGCATCCAAACCGCGGATTACACATCCCTTGATGCTGGTATTTTGCTGCAACGCATTCATGAAGCCGGGATTGCTGGTCTTGGTGGTGCAGGATTTCCAACAGCCGCAAAATTAAAAGGAGGTGGAAGTCATATCAATACCTTGATCATCAACGCAGCGGAATGTGAGCCTTATATCACAGCTGATGATCGCTTGATGCAGGAACATGCCAGTGAAATTATAGAAGGCATACGCATTTTGATACATTTGCTCAATCCGAAACAGGTTTTGATCGGGATTGAGGATAACAAACCTGAAGCAATTGATGCCCTGAAAAGTGTTCTGAAAAACGATAAATCAATTGTTGTGCGTGTTATTCCAACAAAATACCCATCTGGCGGTGCAAAGCAGCTCACCAAGATCCTAACGGGCAAGGAAGTTCCTTCTGGCGGACGTTCTTCCGGTATTGGTATTCTTATGCAAAATGTCGGTACAGTGATGGCTATCAAACGCGCCATTATTGACGGAGAACCTTTAATCGAACGCGTTGTCACTCTGACAGGAGAAGCCATCAACTCACCCGGCAATTTCTGGGCGCGTTTAGGTACACCTGTTCAATTTCTGTTACAACAAGCCAAATTTAAACCTCAGCCAGAGCAAATGGTCATTATGGGTGGGCCATTAATGGGCTTTACCTTACCTGATCTGAATGTGCCTATCGTCAAGATCAGCAACTGCATACTTGCTCCTTCTACCCATGAAATGGAGCCGAAAGCAGTTGAAGAAGCCTGTATCCGTTGTGGGTTATGTGTTGAAGCCTGTCCGGCCGGGTTATTACCTCAGCAACTTTACTGGTTCAGCCGTGGTCAAGAACATGAAAAAGCCAAGAGCCACAACTTATTTGACTGCATTGAGTGTGGTGCTTGTGCTTATGTATGCCCTAGCAATATTCCTCTTGTTCAGTACTATCGGCAGGAAAAAGCCGAAATACGCACTATCGATGCTGAAGTTCGTCGATCATCTGAAGCTAAGCTCCGGTTTGAAGCTAAACAAGCACGTATGGAACGTGAAAAACTGGCTCGCGAAGAGCGCCATAAAAAAGTTGCGGTTCAAATAGATAATCAGGATAAAAGTGCTGTACAGGCGGCTCTCGCCCGCGTGAAAGAGAAACAGTCCAACGCTGGAGAGACAATCACCGTACAGGCCGGACAATTACCTGATAATGCAGCAGCCATTGCAGCACGCAAAGCCAGAAAAGAGCAATTACGTGCTCGTCAGGCAGAAAAACAGGTATCGAATACTCAAACTACAGCAACAATAACATCCGCTGAAAGTGATGATCCTCGTAAAGCTGCTCTTGCCGCAGCTATCGCCAGAGCAAAAGCGAAAAAGGCCACACAACAAAACCAGGAAGTGACAACGTCACAAGAAATTTCACAACAAAATAGTGTGGATGAAAAACAAGATCCTCGCAAAGCCGCTGTCGCAGCCGCTATTGCCCGTGCAAAAGCGAAGAAAGCCGCTCAAACTCAGCCTGAACCTGCTCCACAGCAAGAAGCTCAAACCGTGGTTACCGAAGAGGTCGATCCCCGCAAAGCCGCTGTCGCAGCCGCCATTGCCCGTGCAAAAGCAAAGAAAGCCGCCCAGGAAAAACAAGAAACTCTAACAGAATAGTGACATTTATCGATGAAATTTAGGCCAGTCAAAACTGACAATAACCTGTTAAAAGTCGCCAGTTCGCCTTTTACACACAGTAAGAAAAATACCAGCCAGATTATGTTATGGGTGGCTTTAGCTGCAATACCGGGTATCGCAGTGCAAACCTGTTTCTTTGGCTATGGAACTCTGATCCAAATCCTGTTAGCCATCATTACCGCATTGATGGCTGAATCTGTAGCTATTGCACTAAAAAAACAACTGGTCATTCCCTACCTTAAAGATAATTCGGCATTAGTGACCGGATTACTACTCGGTATTAGTCTGCCACCATTGGCGCCATGGTGGCTTATCATACTCGGTACTTTCTTTGCCATCATTATTGCTAAACATCTTTATGGCGGACTTGGACAAAATCCATTTAATCCGGCTATGGTCGGTTATGTTGTCTTACTTATCTCATTTCCTGTACAAATGACAAGCTGGATGCCACCAGCCTCCTTACAAGCCGTGACTTTAACTCCTTGGGATTGCCTGATGGTGATCTTTACAGGACACACACCTGATGGTTCGACTCTGATACAACTTCAACAAGGAATTGATGGATTAAGCCAGGCTACGCCACTGGATAGCTTCAAAACCGGCAGACTGACCCACGACATTAATGAAGTGTTACAGCAACCGATACTGCAAGGTACTCTGGCAGGAATTGGCTGGCAGTGGGTCAATATAGCTTACTTGATTGGTGGATTAATCATGCTGAATCGCAAAGTGATTGGCTGGCAAATCCCGACCGCATTTATCCTTGTACTGGGAAGTTGTGCTGTGCTCAGTTGGCTTATCGATCCGAGCCGTTATTCACCTCCTTTATTGCAAATCTTTTCCGGCGCAACCATGTTAGGTGCATTTTTTATTGCGACAGATCCTGTCAGCGCATCAACGACACCGAAAGGTCGCCTGATTTACGGAGCCATAATTGGTTTGCTGATTTGGATTATTCGTGTCTATGGTGGCTATCCGGATGCCGTGGCTTTCGCTGTTTTATTGGCAAATATCTGCGTACCACTTATCGATAATTACACACAACCTCGTGCTTACGGCCATAAATAAGGGAGTTATCATGTTAGAAACTATGCGACGTCATGGTATTACCTTAGCAATTTTTGCTGCTTGTACCACCGGGTTAACGGCAATTGTTTATTCATTGACAAAAGACCGGATTGCAGAACAAGCAGCGTCACAGCATAAGGTATTATTAGATCAGGTTGTTCCTCCTGCTCTGTATGATAACAACATGCTAAATGAATGTTATTTGGTAACAACAGATGCTTTAGGTAATCAACAACCCCATCGCCTCTATCTGGCACGTAAAAATGGAACTCCGGTTGCTGCTGCAATAGAAAGCACCGCACCCGATGGCTATTCAGGAGCTATCCAACTACTGGTCGGCGCAGATTTTTCTGGTAAGGTGCTCGGTGTGCGTGTTACCGAGCATCATGAAACTCCAGGGTTAGGGGATAAAATTGATACCCGCATATCCGATTGGATCTCTGCTTTTTCTGGCAAGAAAATCACTTCCAATAATGATCCTCATTGGGCAGTTAAAAAAGATGGCGGGGAATTTGACCAGTTTACGGGAGCAACCATCACTCCTCGTGCTGTTGTCAATGCAGTGAAACGGACAGCTCTCTATATGGAAACCATGCCGACACAACTTTCTTCATTATCCACATGTGGAACAAAATAAATGAGTGAAACCAAAAACCTATTTCTTCAGGGGTTATGGAAAAACAACTCCGCATTAGTACAGCTTTTGGGGCTTTGTCCCCTTTTAGCAGTCTCTTCTACTGCCACTAATGCACTGGGACTGGGATTGGCAACAACACTGGTTCTGTTGAGCACCAACATCGCCGTATCAGCTTTACGCCGTTGGGTTCCTCACGAAATCCGTATTCCTATTTATGTGATGATCATTGCATCTGTTGTCAGTGCCGTTCAGATGTTAATCAATGCCTTTGCATTCGGATTATATGAATCATTGGGGATTTTTATCCCGCTAATAGTGACTAACTGTATTGTTATCGGACGTGCGGAAGCCTACGCGTCAAAAAACTCAATCTATCACTCAGCGCTTGATGGTATTGCAATGGGTCTTGGTGCAACATTTGCCCTCTTCGTGCTTGGCGCCATGCGTGAAATTTTGGGTAATGGCACACTTTTCGACGGTGCCGATCTATTATTAGGGAGTTGGGCTAAATCATTACGTATTGAAATTGTGCATATGGATTCCCCATTCCTGCTAGCCATCTTACCACCAGGTGCATTTATTGGATTAGGTTTGATGCTGGCCGGGAAGTATATCATTGATGAGCGAATTAAAAGCCGTACAGATGCTAAAACACGTCGCTATGACAACATAGAAAAAGGCTGCGGCAGCCATATCACAAGAGGATAAAGGCGTAATCAGGTATGAATAAACAAAAACGGGTCGAAATTTTAACCCGCTTACGGGATAACAACCCTAATCCAACGACTGAATTGGTTTTCAATTCACCATTTGAACTGCTGATTTCGGTATTACTGTCAGCACAAGCAACAGACGTCAGCGTCAATAAGGCAACGGCAAGACTTTATCCGGTTGCCAATACGCCACAAGCCATCCTTAATTTGGGCGTCGATGGCTTAAAAGAGTATATAAAGACTATCGGGTTATATAACACTAAAGCCGAGAACGTGATTAAAACCTGCCGGCTCTTGCTGGAAAAGCATCAAGGCGAAGTACCGGAAGATCGCGCAGCGCTTGAAGCATTACCGGGCGTCGGTCGTAAAACAGCCAATGTTGTTTTGAACACTGCCTTTGGCTGGCCGACGATAGCTGTTGATACCCATATTTTCCGTGTCAGCAATCGGACTCAATTTGCTCCGGGAAAAAATGTTGATGAAGTCGAAAAGAAGCTATTGCAAGTTGTACCTGATGAATTCAAAGTAGATTGCCACCATTGGTTAATTTTACACGGTCGTTATACCTGTATTGCCCGTAAACCACGCTGTGGATCTTGTATTATTGAAGATCTGTGCGAATATGCGGATAAAACAGAGTAATACATCTCTCCTATCAACTCCCGCCTAATCTGGCGGGAGTTAACCCTAATTTATAGAAAAACAACAACATTAAAGAAGCATCTAAAAAATCCGGTATAAATAATCAATACCGGATTTTTATCGTCAGGTTAAATTAATACTATCACTTTCAATACCATTACTTCTGATACTATTTCTTTTCTGATGTCAGAATATCCATTTCCCCAATCCGTTGTTGAGTGTTATTCACCATGGCTTGCAGTACAGTGAGCAAACAGTCAATGTGTCGTTCTATAGTCGGTTGATCAAACTGATGTGGTCCAATGATTTTGTTCACCATTAAGACTATTTCCCATTGTAGCAATATTATCTTTCATTTATTACCTCATCTCAACGAATTTGTTAGTTGTTTGAAAATATTCAGTCTGTAGGATCATCAAAAATATATTTTTCTTACTTTTTTCATTTGACTGGAGAGAAATACAACTCATGCATAAAACATGGATCAAAATATTTAGGCAGTACTTTTTGTCAGGCTTTAAATACAATAGCCCGATGAATAGTGATAATGTTAACTTTATGAAATAATAATTTTGTTAACAATAAAAAATAATTAGCCGGATAAATTGGAATAGGACATTCTATTTTTATTAACTCCATTTACTATCCTCGTAAATAGCAATAGAATCGCAGATTAAAAATACTTAAGCCCTAATTTATTTTATAACCGTTAAAGCCATTTTATTTTCCTAATTCAAGATACGCATTTAAAATTATTTCACTTATAATAAATCGAATTATTTAATTAGCTTACAATCTTGGGCATTAAAATATATACAATCACTAAAAATATTATTACACTCAATCGTGCAATAATATATACCCACTTAACGTAAAGATGCAAATTTCGTTACCGGAAAAAATTTATTCGCTTTTTCTCGAAGCGAGATGTAAAAAAATGATGAACACAGCAGCAATAATAATAGCTTCCTGTGACAAAAAAATCAGGGGAAATTTTCAAGAAACTCCCCACCAAAATATAATTGAATATTTAAAATAAACGGGCATTTTTGTGCAGATATAAGATATTATTTTTGATGATAAGGGTAACAAAAACAGTCGAATTTTATGGGTGTAATTTATTTAAAATCAGCTTTTCCAAGTTAAATGGATTTATATAGTATAAATGGAGAAAAATAATCTTGATAAAATTTCACTTTAATTACCACTTGTCGTCATTTCATCAGAATATTATCAGGTTACTGAATTATCAGATTTAAGTTCTGAGCTAATGCCAGATAAACTGGGGATATTGTGGATTGATTCACACCCTGATGTACAAACTCCGGTTCAGTATAAAAACGATCATCCCCATGTTCTCGGTGCCCTGATGGGGAGTGGTGATACTGATTTTACTTATTGATCTCTGATTGCAATAAATCAGTGCGGAAAATGTGGCATGCCGCAATCAGAAAAACCTCTGCGGCCAGCCAAACATAAACAGTACAATTATTAGTCTTTACTGACAGTTTTTCGTGTTTTGATAAGATGTTACTTGCTCCATAACCTTGATTCGCGTAAAACTGTTACCCAAAATTACCAATAATAACTCCATAACTCTCCTGATTATTATGTTTCAAAACAATCCGCTGCTTGCTCAGCTAAAACAGCAACTTCACGCTCAAACCTTGCGTGTAGAAGGTTTAGTCAAAGGAACTGAAAAAGGCTTCGGCTTTCTGGAAGTCGATGGTCAAAAAAGTTACTTTATTCCACCACCTCATATGAAAAAAGTGATGCACGGTGACCGCATCACAGCCGCTATTCACACCGACAAAGAAAAAGAGATCGCTGAACCAGAAACGCTAATTGAACCCTTCCTGACCCGTTTTGTAGGAAGGGTCCAGAAAAAAGAAAACGATAACCGCCTGTGGATTGTTCCTGATCACCCATTGTTAAAAGACGCTATCCCTTGCCGGCCGGCCAATACAGTGACCCATAATTTCGAAAATGGTGATTGGGCTGTCGCTGAAATGAAGCGTCATCCATTGAAAGGCGATCGTGGATTCCATGCAGAGGTAACAGGCTATATCACCCGAGGTGATGACCACTTCGCTCCCTGGTGGGTTACCCTGACACGTCATAATCTGGAACGTGAAGCACCCGCTATGACGGATTGCCAATTGGATGATGATTCTTTTGAACGTATTGATCTGACCTCTCTTGATTTTGTGACCATTGACAGTGCAACAACTCAAGATATGGACGATGCATTGCACATCGTCAGAAATAATGACGGAAGTTTGAAACTCTCCATCGCCATTGCTGATCCAACTGCTTATATTAAAGCTGACAGTGAACTGGATAAGATTGCTTACCAGCGTAGTTTCACCAACTATCTGCCGGGTTTTAATATTCCTATGCTGCCCCGCGAACTTTCTGATGATTTGTGTTCGCTGCGTCCAAATGCCCGACGCCCTGCTCTGGTTTGTCAGGTTTCCATTCTGGAAGATGGGCAACTAGGTGATGAGCTTCAATTTTTCACAGCCTGGGTCGAATCGAAGTTCAAATTAGTTTATGACGAAGTTTCTGACTGGTTGGAAGGTCAGGAAGGTTGGAAACCGAGTTCTGATGCTGTTGCTGAGCAAATCACACTGTTGAAAGAGATGTGCGAGCGCCGTAACAACTGGCGCCAACAGCACGCCCTTGTGTTCAAGGAAAGACCAGATTATCGGTTTATTCTTGATGAAGGGGGGAATGTGGCTGATATTGTTATCGAGCAGCGTCGCTCCGCCAATCGCATTGTTGAAGAAGCAATGATCGCGGCTAACTTGTGTGCGGCAAAAATCCTGCGCGATAAATTAGGTTTCGGTATTTATAACGTTCATACTGGATTTGAACCAGCACAAATTGAGCACGTTGTTGAAGTACTCAAGGAATACAATATTGAAACCTGCCATGAAACTCTGTTGGGATTAGAAGGGTTTTGCGAATTGCGTCGCGAACTGGATAAACAGCCAACGCAATTCCTTGATAGCCGTATTCGCCGTTTCCAGACTTTTGCAGAAATCAAAACAGAACCCGGCCCCCATTTTGGACTCGGTTTTGATGCTTACGCAACCTGGACATCTCCTATCCGTAAGTACAGCGATATTATCAACCATCGTTTGCTGAAAGCGATTATTCAACAAACAGAAGCAGAAAAGCCAGCCGAAGAAATTTGCCTGCAATTATCCGAGCGCCGACGGGCAAACCGTATGGCTGAACGTGATGTAGGCGATTGGCTCTATGCCCGTTTTCTTGCCCCTCACGCTGGTACGGATCAAACTTTTTCCGCTGAAATTATTGATATCACTCGTGGTGGATTGCGTGTTCGCCTGGTTGACAATGGTGCAATTGCTTTTGTCCCAGGCCCATTCCTGCATGCTGTTCGTGATGAACTTCAATGCAGCCAAGAAACAGGTTCCGTATTAATTAAAGGCGAAACAGTTTATCGTCTGAATGACATTATCAATGTGCGTCTTGAAGAAGTCAGAATGGAAACCCGTAATATTGTGGCACGTCCTGTTAGTTAAACTTGCTAGTAAAACTTAGCAGAGAAATGCTCAATAAAACGGGACTTCCAGAACAATAAACACACTATCGCTATTATAAGCGGCATTTTTACAACAAATATTAAACAATTATTCAGATTTTTATATGAAAATTCTTACACTAAAATTCACGCGCATTACCGCAGCGATTTTACCTTTATTCAGTGCCTTAATGACTTCGCCTTCCCAGGCGTCCACTACTCAGACTCATACGGCTCAACAAGAACAGATTATTCATCAACTTATCGCCTTAGAAAAAAGTGCTAATGGGCGTCTTGGTGTGTTCTTAATCAACACAGCAGACAATTCAACCATTGGTTACCGGGCAAACGAACGTTTTCCCTTGTGCAGTACCAGTAAATTTATGGCAGCCTCTGCGCTTTTGAAAAAAAGCGAAGAAGATGAAAACTTACTGAACCAGCGTATCAATTACAAACAGTCCGATGTTGTTGAATATAGTCCGGTTACTGAAAAACATATTGAAAACGGTATGACATTAGCTGAGTTGAGCGCAGCAACTTTGCAATATAGTGATAATACAGCTATGAACTTGCTACTTGAACAATTAGATGGCCCACGTGGTTTGACAAAATTTGCCCGTACTATCGGCGACAATAAATTCCGGTTAGACCGCAAAGAACCTGAATTGAACTTAGTCAAACCGGGTGATGAACGTGATACATCCACACCTCAAGCTATGGCGGAAAGTTTATACAAGTTGACTTTAGGTAATGTGTTAGCAACCAATCAACGTGTGCAACTGGCAGAATGGCTGAAAGGAAACACGACTGGTGATGCCAGTATTCGTGCCGGAGTACCAAAAGATTGGGTTGTGGGAGATAAAACAGGTCTCTGTGACTACGGTTCAACCAATGATATTGCCGTGATCTGGCCGACGGAAAACAGGGCACCATTAATATTGGTCACTTATTTCACTCAACCTGGCGATAAAAACGCTAAAGCCCGTCGTGATGTACTGGCAAAAGCAACCCATATACTGACTCAGACTAAATAAAGCTCCACAATCCTACACAGGTAATTTACTCGCTAAATTACCTGTGGTGTGTCATAGATTCGTTAGCACACAATCGTGCAGTGAGCTTACCGTAAGCTGCAATTCTTGCTGGCGATTTCGCCAATCTTCTTCACCTCCTCTCAAATAGGTCTCCCGCGCATCGGCTAACACTGCGGCCTGTATGGCAGGGAGGCGAGCAGCCGCCCAATCGGCAGCAACATCCTTAGAGACAAACTCGCCAGTAACTAATGTTCGCCACATACGTGCCAGCGTTAGCAGAACATTGCGTTCATCTTCCTGTAGCGTTTCAATTAAACCCGGCAGGACATCTTTAATAGCTCGACGTATGTCCAAACCCGGAATAACGGGCAAAAGACTGCTCGCGTCCGGGCCGACCAAAGGTATCGCTTCCTGTCGTGATTGAGCTAACACCAAGGTCAATTCTGGATCACAAACAGACTTGGGAATTTCGCCCACCTCATATTCGTGACGTAGCCATTCACCGTAAATGAATTCGCATCGGGCTGGATAAAGCGATACAGCAAGATCGGAGCGCAAAAAAACAATCAATTCAACAGGGCGACGTCCATCAGGATCAGAAGGATATCGGCCCGATATCATCATTAAATCGGCAGCAAGACATTCCCGAACCACAAACGTCATCGGCCGGTCAATGACTACGAGCAAATCTACATCGCTGCGAGGACGAAGACCGCTAGCCACAGCCGAACCATGAAGATAGACAGCTACCAGCGATTCCGCTAATTGCTTTTGAATGATCAACAACGCTTTATCTGCTTCGGAAGGAATAGGCACTAAACAGCTCATTTTTGAACATAGCCAGGATGATGTTTTAAGAATTTTATCTCCTCATGCGGCTTCGTCAACCCTATTTGACGTTGTTCGTGAAGGGAAAGATTGGCAGTCTTTCGCATGTAGTACATCAAACAAAGCTTAATTGAAGCTGCAAACCGACCCTGCCTGCCCTAAACATTGACTGACAGAAACAGGAGTCGGTTATCGGTTCATGTCTGACCAGTTATTAACATTCTTCCCACAGTGAATAACGGGGTCTTACAGCATCAGGTAAAATATTCGCTCAAGAGACTCAAACAGCTTGCCCGATTTTGTTATTTCTTACGGACAGGTAAACCTGTTCCACGCATTCCTTCTTGTGGTAAAACCAGTATGGCCGCCGACCATGCGGGCATTGTTACTTCGCCATCCTCAGTGATCCGTATCCCTGCGGCCAAAGATGTCTTGCCCAATTCACGTTGAATATCATTTAATTTCAATCCCTTTACATTAAGATCTTTAACAGTCACAGACCAAGATGCAGCGTTAATAACGACAACCAAGCCATCAAACCGCCAGTCAAGATCACGTGGAGTTATATTGCCATCATCAATCGTCATGACCATTAAACCCATTTGCTGATGAGGACCAACATTAATAAAATCGACACGTTGTCTGACAGCAGCGCCATTACCAAGAGCCATCAATGGTGAAAACTGACGTAACCGCAATAACTCCTGATAAAACGCCATCATCTTTAATAATTCATTTTGGCCTGGTTTTTTCACCTGATTTTTCACACGATTAATCAGTGGGTAATTCTTACCATCATCACTCTGTGCTGGCAGCCCCACATCATAATTATTATCCTTATAATCATAACTAACACGGTTAAACCAATCGCCAGCGTTATAAGAATCACGGGTAAAGGATTTTGAACGCAACAATTCTGACCCATGTTGATCAAAAGCCAGACCTTGCCCAAGGAATACCGTAGCAAGGGAGATCGCCTGCATGCGAACCCGTGTCATCAAACCCGCTTCATAGGCAGCTTTATAGCTAATAATGTCCCACAATGTTTGATTATCGTGTTTAGATACATAATTCAGTACTTCAAACGGAGCTGAAGCATAACTCGCAATAGCGCCCTTATAATCAATTTCGCTACCTGTTTTCACTGCCCCGTCTTTATCGATCATGACAAAATCAGCCAGATTACCAGCCATGCCAAGCCGAACCAGATCCCATAAATGACGAACGTTATCGGCACCTAACCTAGAAATTTCATTAGGCAATATTTCAGCACCATTACCGACCCCCTGATTACTGCGAATATTGTCGGCAACATCAAATGGCCCACCGCCACGCACCGCATCACGCAACCTGTCAGAGAAAGTACCAATGCCCGTTCCTTTAAGATTGATTTGAGAAGCTGTTTCGAATCGATCATCCTGCCCAGAATTCCACCCTTCACCGAAAAAGTAGATCGATGGATTAATCGCCCGTACTTTTTCTAACGCTGATATAATTTGTGCTTTAGGATGATAACCCATTAAATCGAAACGAAATGCATCTATCTTATAATCTTTAACCCATGTCACCAGTGAATCTTCGATCAATTTGGCAAACATGCGATGCTCCGGCGCAGTATCAGAACAACAGGTATTATTTTCAACCTTGCCTGTTATTTCATCCAAACGGTGATAATACCAAGGTACAATCTTATCCAACACCGATGTTCTGGCTGTCGGGCCTGCTGCATTGGTATGGTTGTAAGCAACATCCATGATTACGTTCATTCCCAATTGCTGCTTGATGGCCTGTACCATGGCACGAAACTCTTTTATACGAACAGAACCTTCCGGCTCAGTAGCATAAGAGCCTTCTGGTACTGAATAGTGAAAAGGATCGTAACCCCAGTTATAAGAATCCGTTTTTGCCACCATCGTATTCAATTCTTGCACTTGCGGATTATTGATATTGTCATCACGCCGCAACTGCTGCAAAACCTCTCGCACAGTTAATGAACTATGGCAAAATGCTGCAAAACGACTGTTCTTCACTATGGGGTTAATTTGACACAGACGGCTAAAAGGCTGATCAAGATCAGCCACCTGATGGCTAAATTCATTGATGGAAGCAATATCAAACACAGGTAACAATTCTATATGAGTCATTCCCGCCTGACTCAATGCCTTAAGATGCTTGAACATATCGCTGTTATTGTCAGTCAGTGCCAGATACTTACCACGCCAGTCCACGGGCACCGTACTGTCTGAAGCGGAAAGATCACGGATATGCGCTTCATAAATGGTCATACGCGCAATATCGGCTGGCGTATTTTGTGGATGTGGTGCCAACAGGTTATCCCAGTTGTGAGGCTTTAATGCTTCATCACTCAAGTTGACGACCTGACTATATTCCGAATTAGTAGACAAACTATAAGAATAGGGATCGGTAACTTCATAGCGTTCTACATTACGAGATTGCGGGTGATAGACCTGTAAGGCATAACGATAATAAGCACCAATCAATTTCTTGTCACCTTGCCATGACCAGGAACCACTGGCTGTATCACGTTGCATGACGTGATTAGCGATAACCTGTTTATTGTGATCATAGATAATCAAACTGACCTTTTGTGCTGTAGGTGCCCACAACCTAAAAATCACACCTTTATCATTGATCCTGGCCCCATATTCCAATTTATCAGCCGCATCGGCGAAACGATCGTCCAGTACCCCCGCCGTTTGTACTTGAGTTGCTGATATAAATAAACCTTGCTCATCGGCCGACAAAACCACCAAATCTCCGGTCAGGAGTCGATCAGTATCCACATTTTCAGGCAAGCGGAAAGCCGGCCACTTTGCCAAATGTGGGAATTTTTTTGCTGTTTCCTGACTTAAAACTGTTGGGGTGAGTGTCAAATAATTATCAATAAAATAGCCCTGGTCATTGGCCTCTACCTTATTACTTTGGTTGTGATATAGGCGAACAACAGATTTACTTTCACCTCCTGACCATAATAACGTCTGCCTGTCAATCCAATGTGCAGAAGCCTGAGAAATTTCTGGCATAGAATGAGAGGTGTTAGTACGACAACGATAAATTTGTTCACTACCTGATATTTGCTTCACACGATGTGCCATCAGTTTCTCCTGATTTTTGAACAAATAACACTTATTTTGCATGAAACTACTTTGTACACAGCTTGTAAGTAATAAAATTAATAGGCTATTCAATACAACAAGGTAAATCTTCCTCCAGAAATTAGATTTCACAGTTAAACCTTTTTACTTAAAAGATAACTTTAATCATATATACCCTATTGGGTTTCCAGATGCAGCGCGACAGCCAGGGAATAATCCCCAAGAGCATAGATAACGATATAATTGGGGTGCGTGAGTCATGTAATATTATCCCGGTGTCTAAATATCTTTTTTATCATACCACGTAACAGACACCGGATTAACATTATCCTTTTTTGTGAGTCATGTTATTGTAAAAAACAAAGACCTCTTCAAGGATTTGAAATGCTTCGTTTACAGTTTTAATATCAATATTTAATGGAGGTAATAAGCGAAGAACAGTATCATTACAGCCACCAGGCTCAGTAATAAGTCCACGTTGCAATGCCAGTTTCTGCAATTCCTTAGCACCTTTTTCATCAGCGTCTTCGAGTTTAGGATCTAATATTTCCACCCCTAACTTAAGGCCTTTCCCACGAATTTCACCAAGGAATGGAAATTTAATTTTCAATGCATTCAATTTCTCAATAATTATTGAAGACATCTCTTTTACATTATCCAGTACGTTTTCTTGCTTAATTATTTGAATAGCTTTTACGGTTATGAATTTAATAGTTATATCTATGATAAAATATAGTATTTACGCTCAATAAATGTTTCTATCACTTTGTCGTGTATTTCTTCGGATTTGGAATAGCCTATCGTTTTTCGATTCAACCTTTTGATGCGAATACGTCGAGACAGTAACGACAAACCACATCCACTTTAGCCATATCTCACCCACAATAAAAAGCAGGGAGTTTATCCCAATATCTAATCATTGGGAGCATGACCGAATTTTGATTGAGTCAATAGGCCACTATTACAAGCTATACAATTAATTTACTGCATAGCTTGTGAGGATTTACGAAATGCGTATGAGATAAGGATAAAAAACTAAATCAGCCACCCGCCAATTTCACTTTCATGCCTTTCGCTTCCAGCAATTGTTTCAGCAAATCACGCTTATCACCCTGGATTTCAATTTCACCATCCTTAACGGAGCCACCACAACCACATTTTTTCTTCAATTCTGCTGCCAGCTTGGTAAGCGTTTGGTCATCAGCATCAATACCTGTGATCACACAAACCCCTTTCCCTTTACGCCCACTGGTTTGACGTTGAATACGCACGATACCATCACCTTTAGGACGAGCAGGTATCACTTTTTCTTCTTGAATACGACCAAAATCTGTCGAATACACCAGGCGAGAATTATTATCCATGAACAATCCCAATAGACTGATTAATTTCCTGTAATGCCAGTGCAGGATTTTCAGCACGAGTAATCGGACGACCGATTACCATGTAATCCACACCTGCCTGAACAGCTTGTGGTGGCGTCATAATACGGCGTTGGTCTCCAGCATCTGAACCTTCAGGGCGAATACCCGGTGTAATCAGTTTGAATTCCTGACCACATACCGCTTTCAATTGCTGAGCTTCATGGGCTGAACAAACAACACCATCTAAACCACATTGTTTGGTCAATTTTGCCAGACGTTCAGCATGTTGTGCTGGTGTGACATCAATACCTGTTCCCAACAGGTCAGATTGTTCCATGCTGGTTAAAACAGTTACGGCAATTAACAACGGGGCATCTTTACCATAAGGCAATAAAGCTTCTTTGGCTGCGGTCATCATTCTCTCCCCGCCACTGGCGTGAACATTGACCATCCAAACCCCCAATTCTGCCGCCGCAGCCACAGCTCTTGCTGTTGTGTTAGGAATATCATGAAACTTGAGATCCAAAAACACGTCAAAACCACGTTGATGTAATACCTGAATAAATTGTGGGCCATTTAATGTAAACATCTCCTTACCCACTTTCAGACGACAATACTGTGGATCAATCTTATCGACAAATGCCAGTGCGGCATCCTGCTTATCATAATCCAATGCAACAACAACAGGGGATTCAATCTGTTTATCTAAAGATTGAGCTGTATGAGATGTCATTCTTCGGCCTTTAATTAACTAATAAACTTTATTTCGTGAATGAAAACTTCATAAATGAAAAAACATGTCGAAAAGTGCCACTAATAATCGTGACACTGTCATTGACCATCTAAACCACGGATGGGTTTGATGGTGTCCCACGAACGACATGAAGGGCAATGCCAATAAAGTGAGCGAGAAGTAAAGCCACATTTAGAGCATCGATAATCTGGTTTAGTGCGGATCTGCTCACCCACCATATTACGCAGAAGGATCAAACTTTCTTTAGCCCGGCCATCTTCTGCGTCTGCCAAATGGTAATCCATCAGGCGATAAAATAGACGCATTGTCGGGTGCTTTTCCAATTGACGGTTAATGTAATGTTGGGCGATATCACGCCCCTCTTTTTCCTCAACAATATCAGCCAAATGAAGTTCTGCAATTGCACCGCAATCTTCTTCTACACAGCGCCGAACAAAAGTTTCCCACTCTTCTGGTTGAGCAAGATTTTGATAACACTCCTGCAACATCGGCAGAGATTCGCTGACTAACTGTTTATCCTGTTCAAGAATACGTTTAAGTACCTCAATCGCTTTGAGATACTCTTTTTGTGCCATATAAATACGGCCAAGCATAATAGAAACACGGGCACAATGCTTATCTGCCTGAGCTGCTTTGTTCAAGTACCCAATGGCCTTACTGAAATCCTCTTCTCCCATACCTTGCAGAGCCAATTCACAATAAAAATGGGCAATCTCTTCCCGAAACTGCTGCTTACCCAACTTGACCAATTTTTCAGCGATATCAATAGCTTTGCTCCAGTCGCTGGTTGATTGATAAATAGTTAGTAAGGAGTTAAACGCATTTTCACGAAAATCTTTTTCATTGACTAACTGAACAAACATATTTTCTGCACGGTCATACAACCCGGCCACTGTATAGTCTCTTCCAAGCTGCTGAATCGCAAGCAAGCGTTGTTCAAATGTCAGGGAGGCGCTTTCCATAAGGGATTGGTGAATTCGGATGGCTCTTTCAACTTCACCACGAGAACGAAACAGATTTCCTAGCGTTAAATGTGCTTCAAACGCTGAACTATCTTCTTTTAGCATATCAAGAAATAGATCAACCGCCTTGTCTTGCTGATTGGAAAGTAAAAAATTAACACCATCAACATATTCACGCGACAAGCGGTTTGCAGATCGCTGCTTATCTTGTTGAGCACTTCTGCGTCCCATATACCAACCATAAGCTGCAGCAATAGGAAGCAACAGAAACAACAGCTCTAACATAGAGAATTATTCCTTGTTTAAAACTACTGGAGAGGCAGTTTTAGCGGCTTGTTCTTTGGCAGATAGCTCAACTGGTTGTTCCAACTGAGTCTCCAGACGCTTAATTTTACGTTTGGCGCGTCTTAGTGACATACTGGTACGCAGATAAAATCCCCCACAAACTCCCCATCCAAGAGCAAAACCGATAGCAAACAATACCGCCAGCAGCGTAGATATCGAATAATCGCCTTTGGCAATCAGATAATTAAATGTTACTACTTGATTATTATTCGCTCCCAGTGTGACTGAGATAACAAAAACAACCAGTGCCAGTAATAAGATCAGAAAATATTTCACATTGTTTCCTGTTATCGATTGTTGCTGATTAATATGCCAAATAACAGACATAATGGCTTGCTAAATTAGCATTTCTCGTCTACGCAAAGGAAGCACTTTATTGCACCAAAGCAATATTTCTCCTTTTTTGTGACAATATTCTACTTAGCGCCCTTGCAATTCCATCATTATATTGGAATGACAATATCTAACCTTTCTCCCAAAATACGTTTATAGTTTAGCATGCTAAATTACTGTAATTAATTTCTCTCATGTGTTTTCTGCCACCATCTTTCTTTACGGACAAAAACATAATTTCTGTTATAATCCGAGCGCGTACATGCGCTGTAATCAGAGAAAATTTTGCGCAGTTTTAGCTGATTTCCAAACTGGTATTGTTCTAAGTATCACAATATTTATACCCTATGGAATTCAAGATGCAGCATGACGGTAAAGGAACAGATCTCCAGGAACATAGATAGCTATATGATAGATGACTGTGTGACTAGGTGAATAAACGCCGTCAACAAGCTGTGGCTTGAAAAACAACAGGTATATAACGAGCTAAATCAACATATGAATACAAAAATGCAGCTAAAACGAGTAGCTGAAGCTAAGTTGCCCACTCTCTGGGGCGAATTTATGATGATTGGATTTGAAGAGATAGAAACAGGCCGTGACCATGTTGCTCTCGTGTATGGTGACATTTCAGGCGATGCCCCCGTTTTATCCCGCATCCATTCAGAATGCCTGACAGGAGATGCTTTATTTAGCTTAAGATGCGACTGTGGTTTTCAGTTAGAGGCTGCTCTATCACAAATCAGCAAGGAAGGTCGGGGTGTTCTGCTGTATCACCGTCAGGAAGGTCGTAATATTGGCCTGCTGAATAAAATTCGCGCCTATGCATTACAAGATCAAGGCGTTGATACTGTCGAAGCTAACCATCAGTTAGGTTTTGCCGCTGATGAGCGGGATTTCACTCTGTGTTCAGACATGTATAAGTTACTGGATGTTCATGCTATTCGTCTTCTGACAAACAATCCACAAAAAATTGAGATTATGCTAGGAGCAGGCAT
The DNA here is from genome assembly GCF_040838225.1 of Xenorhabdus sp. SGI246. Classification (NCBI taxonomy): domain Bacteria; kingdom Pseudomonadati; phylum Pseudomonadota; class Gammaproteobacteria; order Enterobacterales; family Morganellaceae; genus Xenorhabdus; species Xenorhabdus sp. SGI246. The sequence goes on along the minus strand of NZ_JBFPEZ010000056.1, from coordinate 33,272 downwards.
TAACATTGTCGAACGAGTGCCACTGATTGTCGGGCGTAACCCCAATAACGCTTACTACTTGGATACAAAAGCTCGTTTAATGGGACATTTATTGTCCAAATCCAGTTAATATCCTTTCTGTAAGGAAATAAAAACTGTGAAAATAAAAACTGCGCCGGTGTGGGCGCAGTTTTTATTTCTGTAGATTTGAGCTCAGTGGCTTTTATTGCTGGATATATTACTGGATATTGCTTTCGCTATTTAGTTTTTCTATTTCAACATATTACGGATCACATAGTGCAATATGCCATCATTATAGAAATATGCCAGTTCAGTGTTGGTATCAATACGACAACGAGTATTGATCCGTATTTCCTCACCACGGGTATAAGTGATTTTTACCACAATAACCTGACCGGGTTTGATGTCACTTAATCCAGTGATATTAATATGCTCATCTCCCGTCAGATTAAGGGTTTTACGACTGACACCCTGCGGAAACTCTAATGGCAATACCCCCATACCAATCAGGTTAGAACGGTGGATGCGTTCAAAAGATTCTGCAATAACTACCCTTACTCCTAATAACCTGGTTCCTTTTGCCGCCCAGTCACGGCTGGAGCCAGAGCCATACTCTTTACCAGCAATAACAGCCAGCGGTTTCTTCTCTTCCTGATAGCGCATGGCGGCATCATAAATGGCCATCTGAGTTTGTGATGGAATATGACGTGTATATCCCCCTTCAATACCGGGCACCATTTCATTGCGGATACGAATATTAGCAAAAGTTCCACGCATCATAACTTCATGATTTCCACGCCTTGAACCGTAAGAATTGAAATCTTTCGGAGCAACGCCATGTTCCTGTAAATATCTTCCTGCCGGACTGTCAGCTTTGATATTTCCTGCGGGAGAAATATGATCCGTGGTTACCGAATCCCCCAGAATTGCCAGAATATTAGCCTGATGGATATCCGTCATCGGCTCAGGTTCTGGTGTCATATTATTGAAGAAAGGCGGAAGACGAATATAAGTTGAATCTTGCTGCCAGGAATAAGTAGCTGAACTTTCAACCTCTAATGCCTGCCAATCTTCATCACCGTCAAAAACAGCATTATATTCTTTATGGAACAGCTCTGTTCTAACTTTTTCGACTGCCTCAGCCACTTCTCTGCTATTCGGCCAAATATCTTTCAGATAAACATCATGGCCTTGTCGGTCTTGCCCTATTGGTTCTCTGGTCAGATCCTTCTTCATGCTACCGGAAAGAGCATAAGCAACGACAAGTGGTGGAGAAGCCAGCCAGTTGGTTTTGACCAAAGGATGAATGCGACCTTCAAAGTTCCGGTTACCGGAAAGTACCGCACCAACGGTCAGATCAGTCTTTTTAATCGCCGCCTCAATCGGATCTGGCAATGGCCCAGAGTTACCAATACAGGTGGTACAACCATATCCCACGAGATTAAAACCGAGCCTTTCAAGATAAGGCATAAACCCTGCCAGTTTCAGATACTCTGTTACAACTTTTGATCCCGGTGCCAATGAAGTTTTAACCCACGGTTGCCGTTGTAAACCTTTTTCTACCGCTTTCTTGGCAAGTAAACCTGCGGTCATCAAGACACTGGGATTCGAGGTGTTTGTACAAGATGTGATGGCCGCAATAACAACAGCACCTTCTTGTAATGAAAAAGTATGGTCATCAAAAGTCACAGGTACAGTTGCTTGCTCCCCTTGTTTTTTCTGGAGATCCAGATCCATAGCGGATTGGAAGGCCTTTGGAACCTCGCTCAATGCAACCCTATCCTGAGGTCGTTTTGGCCCGGCCAGGCTTGCTTCCACCGTAGACATATCTAACTCCAGACTACTGGTGAAGACAGGTTCATCACCTGCATTGCGCCATAACCCCTGCTGTTTGCAATAGGCTTCAACCAGTGCAATTTCATCTTCACTGCGTCCGGTTAATCGCATGTAATTTAATGTAATTTCATCAACAGGGAAGAAACCACAAGTCGCACCATATTCCGGCGACATGTTGGCGATAGTTGCTCTGTCTGCCAATGGTAAATCAGCCAGACCATCACCATAAAATTCTACAAACTTACCGACCACACCATGCTTACGTAACATTTGTGTTACAGTCAGAACCAGATCTGTTGCAGTGATCCCTTCACGTAACTTACCTGTTAGTCTGAAACCAACCACATCAGGTATCAACATGGAAATAGGCTGACCTAACATCGCCGCTTCGGCTTCAATTCCGCCAACACCCCAACCGAGCACACCAAGCCCGTTAATCATCGTAGTATGAGAATCTGTGCCAACCAATGTATCGGGATAGACAAAATCTTTTCCGTTATGATTTTCATACCAAACTGCCTTACCCAAATACTCAAGATTAACCTGATGACAGATCCCCGTACCGGGTGGCACAACGCGGAATCGATTGAACGCTTTTTGCCCCCAACGCAAAAATAAATAGCGTTCATAGTTACGTTCCATTTCGATTTTAACATTCTCTGTAAATGCCTGTTCAGTGCCAAATTTATCCACCATAACGGAATGGTCAATCACCAGATCAACGGGAGATAATGGATTCACTTGTTCAACATTTCCGCCAAGCCGTAAAACAGCTTCTCTCATAGCTGCAAGATCGACTACAGCAGGTACTCCGGTAAAATCCTGCATCAATACACGAGCCGGACGATAGGCAATCTCCCGCTCTGCATGACCACTTTGTTGCCATGCCACCAGCGCTTTCAGATCATCTTCAACAACAGAATCACCATCAATGTTACGCAGGAGGTTTTCAAGCAGGACTTTCAGAGATTTCGGAAGACGGGATATTTCACCTAATTGCTCAGATAACAAAGACAGACTGTAATAATGGTAGGTTTTACTGCCAAGGGATTTACTGTTAATGGATTTACTATTAATGGAAAGTGTTGAGGCACAGTCCGTTTTCAACTTAAACGACATAACTCCTCCATTCTTATATTTATGATCAGTTACACCATTAAACATAACATATTCGTGAATAATTGTTATTTAGCTATTACACATTTTACTAACACTCTGTAAATCCTCATTTATTGATAAATTTTAGTGATGACAGCCACAAAATGGATGTGTTTTATTGATGAGCGGAACCGATATTTAGTGCCCGGAATATTTTCTACAAATAATTACTGTTTATTAATGATTAGAGGTGAATTATGGATAAAGAAATTATCACAAAACGTGAAGAATATTTAGATCAGATCAAACAGGCCGAGCAATTTTTCTTTTATGATATTGAAGACCATTTCACCTTGTCTGATCACCGATTCAGTGATACTGATGGCCTTGTTCAGTTTGTCATTACTTCACAACTCAATGATAAATCTGCTGTTATGAAGAAACTGGATGAAATAAAGAAAATCCAGATAGCACTTTCTTCCATTGCTACTGATTATATCATCAAATACTCCAATACTCGTGGACGGCAATACAGAACAGATGTGCAATTTTGGGGTGATGTTATGGGTAAACTACCATTAGTGAGTATCCGAAATATTGAAGAACAGACATACCAACATGTTATGAAAGGTTTTTCTATTGCAACAAATTTACTACAACTCATTATGGATATTGTTGTGAATACACAGTCCCCAAGTATGAAAAGCTTTTCTCAATTCCTGCAAAAACAAGGAGATGCCATCAGGCTTGGATTGAAAAAAAATAGCGACCATTATTCCACTCTCACATTAGCAAGTGTTATTGAAGCTGTTGGGAGTGAAGATCAAGTGATGTATATTCCCAAAATGAAACTCTATAAACTGGATTTTGATAGAAATAATTCAGAAATCACATCAAATTGTGCTTCTAATGAAACCATTAATGTTGAATTTATCTATTCTTCCTGCGTATCATTATTTGATTATCAAGCATTAGAAGATCCTGAAATCAAAACAGCCTTTGAGCGATTTATCCTTAAAAATAAACAATCATCAATAGAAAGATCAGATAACTTTTTTAATGGGGAATTTTAAATGTAGTTTGAATACATAAGCCACACGATTACTATACCAATTTGTCAGAGTTATTCTTAAGCCGCTTGAACAAATCTATATCGGAGTCACAAGCATGTATATACCTCACAAAATGAAAATGAAAAACCAAGAAGATATTACTAAATTTATTTCTACTTATAGTTTTGGGTTATTAGTTTCTCCCTCTTTAACTGGAACACATCTTCCATTTGTATTTAATCCTCATGAAGGAGAAAATGGTGTTTTATATGGTCATATTGCCAAAGCTAACCCGCATTGGAAAGAGCTGGAAAATCAGAATGTTTTAGTTGTTTTTACTGGCCCACACGCTTATATATCTCCCACGTGGTATGAATCTATTCATGCCGTTCCAACCTGGAACTACACGGCAGTTCATTGTTACGGTGTCACAAAATTTTTAAACTATGAAGAAACCCAATTGGCTTTAGAAGAATTAGTCAACAAATATGAGCCTGGGTTGATGAAAAATACCGAATTAATGCCAGAAGAGTACCTTAGTAAACAGCAACAGGCTATTATCGGATTCAAAATTATCATTAATGAAATACACGCTAAAGAGAAATTAGGACAGCATAAAAATCAAGGCGATCAAAAAGGTGTTTTTACTGCCTTACAGGCGAGTAAAACAGGAGATAACAAAAAACTCGCTAATTATATGAAATTACGTCGTATCGGCACAGGAGAGTCATAAACCACTTTTTGTATTATTTTGAATAAATTGATTAACTTATTATTACCTATTAAAAAAATATCTCTCCATAATAATATTTCAGAATGAGAAAAACAGGTCAGATGAAACTAAACAACAAGTATACATTAGCATAATTTGCTTGTTTTTTGGTGATAATAGTTGGATAACTATTTATCATAGTAATTGTTTTGCGTTTTTATGGAGAGATATATGATTTATTTGACCAAGTATTTCGAGCAGTTACATAAGAACCGACTTATTAAGGAATATACAAGAAGCTCCGATGGAATAAGATCATTACACATAATATATAATGATTTCAGTCGATTACGTATCCCAAATGAACCACAAATATCAGATGACATTATACATAGCCTATTGGCAAGTATGGGGTTCACACAAGATATTCCTGGAAGGTATATATTGTGGAGTGGTCATACCTATAATATAAATCTAAGTACATACATGTTTTCTATTGTACCTCATCTATCATATTGCTCTGATAAACATGAAGCATTAGAAAAGTTTAAATCTTCATGTGACATTTTTCTTTTCTCACAATCCTCTTCCTCATCCGCGCCTACTCCATCACAAGAATATTATGAACAATATACAAGTGGGAATATTCCAGGGCCATCGAACTTACAACAACCACTCACACAGCCAAGAACCAGAAATCTCCACAGAAGAGGTTTACAGTCTCCATTTAGTACAGCACCCGGACATAATCCTCCTCCTTATGAAGCACCACCCACCTATTCCTCAACACCTTCCTATGGAGCCCCCCCTGGCTATGATGCTCCTCCTAGCTATGATTCACTAGGCTTTGGACAAGCTCCATCAGCACCTTCACAAGCAGGAAACAGAAGTTCCAGAGGAGCTAAACACCGCAGAGGGCCCAGAAGATAAAAACACTATTCACAAATGACAAAAACCGAGGAAAATAACTCTTGCTATTTTCCTCGGTTCTTATTGGTTCTTTTTTATACAATCGGTAATTCAATATCCTTAAACATTGCTTCAATTTCTTCATTAGACCGCAATGCAATGGCCCTATCCACAACATCACGGGTTAAATGTGGAGCAAAACGCCAAATAAAGTCATACATGTAACTACGTAAGAAGCTGCTGCGACGAAAACCAATTTTAGTTGTGCTATAGCTAAACTTATCACGCATATCAATTCGTACCAAGTCACTGTCCTGAATGGGTTCTACTGCCATACTGGCAATAACTCCGACTCCCAATCCTAAACGAACATATGTCTTAATAACATCAGCATCTGTCGCAGTAAATACGATTTTAGGTTTAATGCCAGCACGGTCAAAAGCGACATCCAACTCGGAACGCCCCGTAAAACCAAAGGTGTATGTCACAATCGGATACTCTGCCAGCTCCTCAATGGTTACATTTTGCCTTTCTGCCAATGGATGATCTTTGGTGACTACCACAGAACGATTCCAGTGATAACAAGGCAGCATGATGAGATCACTATAAAGGTGAAGCGCTTCCGTTGCTATTGCAAAATCACTATTGCCTTTACAAACTTCTTCTGCAATTTGGGTTGGAGAACCCTGATGCATATGAAGAGACACATTAGGATAACGTTTAATAAAACCTTTAATAATGGGAGGTAAAGCATACCTTGCTTGTGTATGTGTGGTGGCAATATACAGAGAACCACGATCCGGATAGGTATGCTCACTGGCGACGGAGCGAATCGAGTCAATTTTTGACAGGACTTCACGGGAAATACGGACAATCTCTTCACCAGCCGGCGTAACGTGTGTCAGATGTTTTCCACTACGCGCAAATATTTGGATACCTAGCTCATCTTCAAGCATCCTTACCTGTTTGCTGATCCCTGGTTGAGAGGTATACAATCCTTCCGCCGTAGAAGATACATTCAGGTTGTGGTTAACCACTTCTACAATGTAACGTAATTGCTGTAATTTCATATCAGCACTGTCCCTAAGTAGTCATTATGTACGAATGTTTTTGTAGTTTAAATCAGCTCTATATTGCTAATAGTTATTCACTTATAACCATATAGAATATATTCTTATAGGCATATAACTACTATAACACTTGCTGTATATATATATAACAAATAATTAGGGTCAATAACGATTATTAAGCGCACATTGCTGAAATATTATGCTTTTATTTTATATAAAAACAAAAAAAGCCAGTAGCAAAAACTGGCTTTTCAGAAATAAAATTTATACTTTAAATGAAAAAAGAAATATCTCTCTGATTATATTTCAATGCACTGACTAAAAATCCAGCATCAGAATCATTATTTCTCTTTAACTACCCAGGCGCCATCAACAAAAAATGCTGACCATCCGGTCGCTTTACCATTCTTCTCTGAGGAAACATATTGTTGTTTCGTCTTACGGCTAAAACGTACAATAGTCTTATTGCCTTCAGGATCTGCCATAGGCGCTTCCGCCAGATAACGCAGTTTCTCCGGTAGACGCTCTTTAAACCGCACAAGCTCTTCAACTAAAGGTGCACGTGTTTCACGTGATTTCGGGAATGTACTGGCAGCTAAAAATACACCAGCAGCACCGTCACGCAGGACAAAATAGGCATCAGATTTTTCACATGGCAATTCAGGTAAATAAACGGGATCTTCTTTCGGTGGTGCAACTTCCCCGTTACGAAGGATCTTACGGGTATTTTTACACTCTTCGTTTGTACATCCCATATATTTACCGAAACGACCCATTTTCAGGTGCATTTCTGAGCCACATTTATCACATTCGACAATAGGCCCATCATAACCTTTAATACGGAATTCTCCGTTTTCTACTTCATAACCATCACACGCGGGGTTATTACCACAAACATGTAATTTACGCTGAATATCAATAAGATAGCTATCCATCGCCGTCCCACATTTGCTACAACGACGACGGGCACGCAGCGCATTAGTTTCCGCATCATCCCCTTCAAGAATGTTCAGTATCTCATTTTCCGGGATCAAGTTAATGGTTTGTTTGCAACGCTCTTTTGGAGACAGTGCATAACCTGAACAGCCAAGAAATACGCCTGTAGTGGCCGTGCGGATACCCATTGGGCGACTACAGGTCGGACACTCAATAGAGGTGATAACCATTGGATTCGGACGCATCCCACCTTCTTCTGGGTCTTTGCTGGCAACGTCCAATTGCAGACTGAAATTGATGAAAAACTCATCCAGCACCCCTTTCCAGTCAGCTTGATCGTTCGCAACGTGGTCAAGCTGATCTTCCATTCTTGCTGTAAAATCATAGCTCATCAATTCGTTGAAATTCTCTTCCAAACGATCATTGACAATTTCACCCATTTTTTCCGCATAGAAGCGGCGGTTTTCAACCCGCACATAACCACGATCCTGGATAGTGGAAATAATTGATGCATAAGTTGATGGGCGGCCAATACCACGTTTTTCTAACTCTTTGACCAGAGAAGCCTCACTGAAACGCGCAGGTGGTTTAGTGAAGTGCTGACTTGGCAGTAACTTTTGTAAAACAAGATCAGTGCCTGCTTCCACAACAGGTAAAGTACGATCATCGTCCCCTTTACGTAAAGCTGGCATAACTTTTGTCCAGCCATCAAAACGCAAAGTGCGGCCTTTAGCCCGCAATTCGAAATCATCGGCCTGAACGGTCAGCGTAGTCGAATCGTATTTCGCAGGTGTCATCTGACAGGCAATAAACTGACGCCAGATAAGCTGATACAATTTCTGGGCATCAGCTTCCATGTCTTTCAGTTCTTCAGCGATGACATCAACATTGGAAGGCCGGATAGCTTCATGCGCTTCTTGCGAATTCTCTTTGCTACTATAGACGTTAGCCTCTTTAGGCAGATATTTGTCACCGAAGTTATCACGAATGTAACCGCGAACCATACCCAAAGCATCCTGACTTAGATTAGTTGAGTCAGTACGCATATAAGTAATATGGCCTGCTTCATATAATTTTTGCGCCATTGTCATGGTTTTCTTAACACCAAAACCAAGTCTGGTGCTGGCAGCCTGCTGCAAGGTAGAAGTAATAAATGGCGCACTCGGCTTACTTGAGGTTGGACGGTCTTCGCGGTCAATGACTTTATATCTGGCTTTTTCAAGCAGAGACACCGCAGCTTGTGCCTGCTCCGCATTAACTGGCTTGAATGGTTTCCCCTCTTTATGGGTAACTTCCATATGGAGCTCAACGTCTCCTTTAGCCATTAAATCCGCATATATCTGCCAGTATTCCTCAGGAACAAAGGCTTTGATTTCACGTTCCCGTTCAACAACAAGCCGGACCGCTACGGATTGAACCCGCCCGGCAGACAATCCTCTGGCAACTTTTTTCCATAGTAGCGGTGAAACCATGTAACCAACTACACGATCCATGAAACGACGGGCTTGTTGGGCATTAACACGATCAAGGTTCAACTCACCCGGTTTATCAAAAGCCTGCGTGATCGCATTCTTTGTAATCTCATTAAATACAACGCGGCTGAAACGCGTATCATCCCCACCGATCACTTCCCGCAAGTGCCATGCAATAGCTTCTCCTTCGCGGTCAAGGTCCGTTGCAAGATAGATATGCGCTGCTTTTTCAGCCAGCGTTTTCAGCTCTGCCACCACTTTCTCTTTGCCGGGCAAAATTTGATAATTCGCTACCCAACCATGATAGGGATCGACTCCCATTCGGCTAATCAGTGCTGTTTTCTCATCTTTTTTGGTTTTCTTTTTATTCTTATCGGTAGATGAGTTCGAACTCTTTTGAGTTGCCGCACCACTGGTCGGCAAATCACGGATATGGCCTACACTGGATTTCACAACGTAGTCATTCCCCAGATATTTATTGATTGTTTTGGCTTTTGCCGGGGACTCCACTATAACAAGAGCTTTACCCATAGTTACCTTTACCTAATTATCTTCTTTTCAGATGGCGAAAATCACGGAGTTATATTGCGTTGCGGTATATAAAATAGATCTCTTTTTATATTGCGATAGATTCGCAATATATCAACTAATTTTTATCTTTGGCTTTAATTTTACCGCCAAACCCCTTGAAATATATGAGGTATTTTATACACAAACGCATATCATACAATGGTATGGTTTCACCGTTGTAAACAAAATCTTCCATCTGCACGACGAAAAGCCCACACTCTACCTGATAAAAAACGATGCGCAACAACTTATTTTTTGAGAAGCACAATAGATGCAAACTGAAACAAACCCGGCTAAGTAAGTATGGTACAAAAAAGTCTTGCACTGACTTTATAAAAAATAATGCGGATAATAGAAGCATAAGCCATCATATTATCCGCCATATCTGCTGGCGCTTACTGCGCGTTTTTACCGTTCTAGTTTTTTACTGTCAATTCACCGTCAAAGTAGCGGTTTTTGGCCTTTTTGCCACCAGCGCATAAACAATTTATCAACATTTTCCATTGCACTCCCCATGAAACGCTCCACTACACGTTTACGGCGAGAGTAATTGACACCAATAACTTCATAGTGTTCAATTTGTGCAATCAGAAAATCATCACTGACACCGATTTCATCAATCAGATGATGCTCTTTTGCCTGTGTACCATACCAATATTCACCTGTTGCCACTTTTTCTACATCCAGAGCAGGACGATGTTGATGAATAAATGATTTAAATAACTTATGAGTTTCATTCAGATCTTCTTGAAACTTCTGCCGTCCTTGCTCTGTATTTTCACCTAATAGAGTCAGAGTACGCTTGTACTCCCCGGCAGTATGAAGTTCGATGTCAATATCATTTTTCTTGAGCAATCGATGGATATTTGGCAATTGTGCCACTACGCCAATTGAACCGATGATAGCAAAAGGTGCGGCAATAATGCGATCAGCCACACAAGCCATCATATAACCACCACTTGCTGCGACCTTATCCACAGCGATCGTCAGACGTATACCTTTTTGTTTCAGACGAGCTAACTGAGATGCGGCAAGCCCATAACCATGCACCATTCCTCCAGGGCTTTCTAAACGCAGTAGAACTTCATCTTTGCTGTCAGCCACAGCCAGGATAGCACTAATCTCTTCACGCAGAGAATCCACCTCATGCGCATCCATACTACCTTTGAAATCAATAACATAAAGGCTAGATTTCAGTGAACCTTTCTGACCAGCTTTAGCAGCGGCCTTTTTCTGTTTAGCCTCATCTTTCTGCTGTTTTTTCAACTCCTTCTGCCAGATTTTTTGTTCTGCTTCACTCATTCGAGCCTGCTGCATCTGACGCTGCTTTTCCTTATATGACTCACCCAGATTAGTCAGCCGTAATTCTCCTTTTTGCATCGTCTTACGCACACTGACTCCAATACAAAATACTGCCAAAATGACGACTGCCAAGACTATAGTCACTACTTTGGCCAAGAACAGTCCGTATAGAGAAAAATACTCCACAGATCCACCTTTCTTCATTATTTATGATGAACAATACACTTCATTTTAACTAAAAACCTGAGACAGCGCTCTAACAGTTTACTTTTCTCGATGTCATCAAAGCCATTTTTCATCAAAGCTATTCCGTTCTATCAAAATTATTCCATCAAAACCATTCATTAGTATCGCTCATAAAAGCACATACAGATAAAAGGCATACATTCTTTTGTCAATTTGACGAGAGCATTAAGTTTTGTTCTGATGATAAATTATTTATGTCACTTTCAGATTTAAAACAGTTTATGGAAATTAGTCAGATGTTAGATTACCAACCCAATAATGACCTGCTGCAACAAAAAATCATTTTAGTTACTGGTGCTGGTGATGGTATCGGTCGTGAAGCGGCATTAACTTATGCCCGCTATGGCGCACAGGTTATTTTGCTTGGGCGCACCACAGCAAAACTAGAAGCAGTTAAACAGCAGATCGAATATGAGGGCGGTTTACCTGCTGCCGTTTATACAATGGATCTTTTAACTGTGACTGCTGAAGAGTACCAGACTTTTGCTGATGAACTGGCACTACATTATCCTCGTCTGGATGGCGTGTTACATAACGCTGGTTTGTTAGGTGTTGTTGCTCCCATCACAGACCAACCCGTTCAACTTTGGCATGATGTTATGCAAGTGAATGTGAATGCCACTTTCATGCTGACTCAGGTTTTGATCCCATTGTTACTGAAATCCCCCAATGGTTCTTTGGTATTTACCAGTTCCAGTGTGGGGCGTGAAGGAAGAAGTGGCTGGGGCGCTTATTCTGTTTCCAAATTTGCTACAGAAGGTTTAATGCAGGTTCTGGCAGAGGAATATCAGGATACACCTCTGCGAGTCAACTGCATTAATCCAGGTGGAACGCGAACCGCTATGCGTGCCAGTGCATTTCCTGATGAGAATGTGGCAAAGTTAAAGACACCCGCCGATATTATGCCAGCATATCTTTACCTGATGGGAGAGGACAGTTTGCATGATTCAGGTATTAGTTTTGATGCTCAACCAGGCCGTAAGGCAGGGCCAGCCGAATAATGACAAGAGATAACAGCCAGTATCAAAAGAGACAACAACGTCTGAAAGAGAAAGTTGATGCCCGCATTGAAGCAGCGCAGCAAGAACGAGGCATTGTCATGATCTTCACCGGAAATGGCAAAGGGAAAACAACTGCTGCATTTGGCACTGTTACCCGTGCCATTGGTCATGGGCAACGTGCTGGTGTGATCCAATTCATCAAAGGAACATGGGAAAATGGAGAAAAGAATCTATTGACACAGCACGATGTTGAATTCCATGTTATGGGAACCGGGTTTACATGGGAAACACAAAATCGTGAAGCTGACATCGCGGCTTGCCAGTCTGTGTGGCAACATGCCTTGACGCTGTTATCCGATCCTGCAATCCAGCTTGTTGTGCTTGATGAACTGACATATATGGTCAACTACGGTTATCTGGAACTTACCGATGTTCTCACAGCCCTTAAACAGCGCCCTGCCAATCAGTCCGTCATTATTACCGGACGAGGTTGTCATCGTGAGCTGCGTGAATTTGCGGATACAGTTACAGAGATGCGACCAATCAAACATGCATTTGAGAACGGTATTAAAGCACAAAAAGGCATTGATTGGTAATGTATTGATTAGTAATGCATTGATTAAAAAAACAAACTAATGAAAGCCGCTATTTCAAAGATCAGTTACTCAATGTTCAATAAATATTGTCCAGTAAATTAAATAAAGTTCAGCGAAAAAATGTTTACCAAATGTAGAGTTAACTCACTGCTTTATTCTACTGAAATAGCGGCCTGAGAAAATTAACGGCCTTTAAGCGTCGTTTTTCTTCCCGTATTTTGGCGAGAACTGCTTGCTGGGCGTTTTCCGGCTGGGCGGGAAGCCACCTGAGCATGCCGCCTTACTGCACGACGGATCTGATTGGCTTTGATACGACGTTGTTCACGTTCAACCGCAACCTTAGACACGGTTTCTTCATTTAGGCCAACTAACTCACGTAAATAGTTAGTCTGCTCCAGCCCTAATTCAGCCCAACCACCACGAGGTAAACCTTTCGGCAAGTTAATATCACCATAACGGACACGGATCAGACGGCTGACCTGCACGCCAACGGCTTCCCACAAACGCCTGACTTCACGGTTACGTCCTTCTGTTAATGTGACGTTGTACCATTGGTTAATCCCTTCTCCACCTTTAAACGAGATAGTTTTGAATGAAGCAGGGCCATCTTCCAGTTGTACGCCTTGTTTCAACTGACGCAATTTAGCGTCGTCCACTTCACCAAAAACGCGAACAGCATATTCACGTTCAACTTCACGGCTCGGATGCATCAGGCGGTTTGCCAGTTCACCATCTGTCGTAAACAACAACAGGCCACAAGTATTGATATCCAGACGTCCTACAGCAATCCAGCGAGCATCCTGCATTTTCGGCAAGCGGTCAAACACAGTCGGACGCCCTTCAGGATCATGTCGGGTGCACAATTCACCTTCTGGCTTATAATAAGCCAAGACACGACAAACTGTTTTTTGCGGCTCTTTGATATTTAAGATCCGCCCGTCAAAGCGGATTTTAGTGGAAGGTTTAACTTCGACTCGATCACCCAACGTTGCGATCTTACCATCAACACTAATGCGCCCCTGTTGAATATATCCTTCAATTTCACGGCGTGAACCGTGACCAGCACGCGCAAGAATTTTTTGTAACTTCTCTGTTTTATCGCTCATTGAGCAACCTCTGCTGTCGCCTTCACAGGCGTCGTATGATAAAAAAATAAAAAAGTGGGAACTTCATCTTATAAAAAAGGCGTCACATCACCTTCGCCTTCACGAAGAACCACCGGTGAATCCCCGGTTAAATCCACTACCGTTGTCGGTTGCTGCCCAAGATAGCCACCGTGAATGATTAAATCAACTTGTTTACTCAAAGTATCTTTTATCTCTTCCGGATCAGATTCGGCAAAATCATTGCCCGGCAAAATCAGGCTGCATGACATCAAAGGCTCACGCATTGCTTCCAGTAACGCCAGAGCAATAGGATTGGACGGGACGCGCAAACCAATAGTTTTACGTTTCTCGTTCATTAAACGACGAGGGACTTCTTTTGTTGCCTGTAAAATAAAGGTGTAATTACCGGGAGTATTATTCTTGATTAACCGGAACGCCTGATTGTCCACATGGGCATACGTTGAGATCTCTGACAGATCACGACACATCAGTGTAAAGTTGTGCCGTCCATCCAATTGACGGATACGGCATATACGGGTCATGGCATCCTTATTTTCAAGGCAGCAACCAATGGCATAGCCTGAATCAGTAGGATAAATAACAACGCCCCCCTTTTTCAGCACCTCTACACTTTGCTCAATAAGACGGGCTTGTGGATTATCAGGGTGGATATAAAAAAACTGGCTCATAATGATAACCTCTACTTCTATACAGCCTTAAGTTCTAGCAGCTTTAAGTTCTATGCAGCCCCAAGCCGTGACCAGTCGTGCCATATCGGTACAACATCACCGGGTAACCACAAATTACGACCGAGTTCTATCCATGAACAAGGTTGGTGAAAATCCGATCCTAGTGATACTTTCAGCCCATATTCTCTCGCCAGTTGACCAAGTTGTTGCCTTTCATTAGGGGCTTGCTGACATTGCGCAACTTCCATTGCATCACCGCCATGTTGTTGAAACCAGGCGATTAAACGTTTTAGCCATTTCATTGACAAACCATATCTGCCGGGATGAGCAATGACAGCCTGCCCCCCTGCCTGGTGAATGATTTCAATAGCCTGCTCGATTGAACACCATTGGGGCGGAACATAACCGATTTTTCCCTTTGCCAGATATTTTTTGAAAACTTTCTGGATCGTCGGCTCAACGCCTGCCTCAATCAGATAACGGGCAAAATGCCCGCGAGTAACCTGCCCGCCATTAGCTAACCGGGATGCGCCTTCCCACGCATCAGGAATACCCGCTTTAGCTAACCGACGCCCGATTTCAATGCCACGCTGTTTCCTTAAATCAACCTGATTAGCCAGAAATTTTCTTAAGGAAACAGAATTGATATCAATGTGTAAGCCAACGATATGAATTTCCAGATTTTGCCATAACGTCGAAATTTCAACGCCGGATATTAACATCAATGACAAATTATTTTGCTGGATGTAGTTTAAGGCAGATGAAATACCTTCCGTCGTATCATGATCAGTGATTGCCAATACATCAATGCCCATGGAAATCGCTCTGTCCACGAGCTGTTCAGGTGATAAAACGCCATCTGAAGCAGTCGTATGGCTATGCAGATCATAGCGTTTTATCATTTCACTGGCGGCTTCAGCCATTGTTTTTACCTGTTTTGTTGGGTGGGAAACAAGAAAACTATCTACAAGAAAACTATCTATCACGTGATATCAAGCACGAAGCAAGAATGATAACACAGTAGGTGGAATTAAAGAGGTTAATTCCTGAATAGATTTCATTATTGATTGGAAAAAATTGATTGGAAAAAAAAATTGAAACCCTATCTATCTATGATTCAAGTACCAAATGACAATCATAATCTAGAAGATAGGGTTGGAACTATATGACTATTGGTTGTTTTTATTTCTTATAAACCCAAATCAAAAGATGAAATATTCATCTCATATATGGACGATAACAAAACTTTCTTTCAACCTGAATGAATTGCCCACAAAATTGTGCAGAAACCGTTATATTTTGTTTTCCAAATTGACTAAGTTTTGCGTCAAAACTCCAGTATCCCTGATCATCAGCCACTATACTGCCTTTTTTAGTATCTCTGGGTGGAAAGGGGTCTTTAGGTAAAAGCATTCTATGGCAAAAAAAATCCCCATCATTCTGAACATCATATGAAACGCTCATTTTCGGTAGCGCATCTCCCGCTATTTTCACATCAATTGGAGGATGATATGAAACTTTAATACTCCCTTCTGGCGGCGCTGAAATACTCAAAACAGACGCATCGACATTATCTTCTTTCATTCTCTTATGAAGCTGGCCATTAACCGTAATGGATTGTGTGGCGTCTACCTGATATATTCCCGGCTGTACATTATGTAGACTACAACGCCATTTACCATCCGTTTTTGAAACCTGTACAGGGCCACAGTTCTGAGAATCTCCATTTGCAGAAGTAGCTTTCAAAGAAATATAAGCACCTTTTGTTGCTGTTCCCGTAATAGGAATAGAAATATTCTCATTACTTTTCATCATGGGAGTAAATTCCTCTGATGATTTTGCAATTTTACTTGCACTTGAAGCTGTACAGATCGGCTTAGCTATAGGATTAATAGTAATATCCGATATGTAAATCACTTCAAAATTGCGGGTTACTGGCTTTCCTGAAGGTTCATTATCTACCCATTGCTGCGCCAAGATCCTATAATTTCCCGGTTTGGATTCGATTTCGTCAGGACAACCCCAATCCTGATTTTCATCTACATCAACTTCGCAGATTTGCTTACCGGCAAGAGAAACTGTGATACGGGCCCCCGCCTGTCCCTTACCATTGATGGTATACGTTGGAGTCGCAATTTGTTCCCCTTCCGCAGGCTTAAGCACGCGCATTTGTAAATTAGCCCCATAACGCACTTTAAAACTTCTGTTAATCTGAGAGCCTGCATCATCCACGATTGTCACATCGTAATTCCCCGGCACAGAACTATAAGGCCCGCATGTCCAGGTGTAATCTTCCCTATTGAGCTTCGCAGAGCAATCATCATGCCCGCCGAATGCTTTTACCGTAACGGTTTTTGCATTACCCGGCATCGTGCCACTAAAGGTATATGCAGGTGTTTTTATAATTTCAGCTTCCTTAGGGGATTTCACTGTCAGCTTGATTTCTCCGGGAGCAGGAACTATCTCAAATGTCACTTTCGCTGTGGATTGCCTTACCTTGTCCAAAAAGGCTGTAGCAACCAGTTTTTGCTCCCCTCTGACGGAGGTATCCAAACCATCAATCCACTCCCAATGCCCTTTATCATCCACTGTAACGCCATTCTGACAGATCTGTGACAACGCTTTCTTGTCCAAACACACGACTGTTCCCGGCTCTCCGGTGCCTTTAGGCAGAATGTTTTCGAGATGCTGATACACTCCGCCGTTGTGTGGTTGTGTGATAACCACCGGCTTAATGGTTTTGGTTTGTACTTCAAAAGAAACAGACGAACTTGAGTTCAATGTATTATCAATAAACTGCTCTGCTACAACAGAATATTTCCCTTCTTCCGGCTGATAAGGTCCACAAGACCATTTACCCGATGCGTCAACTTCGGTATCACAATCTTTAGTACCTCCAAACCCCTTGATGTATACCTTGGCCCCTTTTTCGGCCGTACCTGCAATAGTAAAAGGCAGCGTCGTTATCTTTGCTCCATGAGCAGGGTGAGTAATCTGTATTTTTGTTTTGGTGACTTCGTACTTGCGCGTCACTTGCGAAGTTCTTTCATAAGTCCCCCCAAACTCCGTCGAACTTGTTTTTTCATACTGAGCTGCATAAAGAGAAAATACTCCTTCATTAATCGCCGTCAATGCAGGTTGATGAGGACAGGCCCATTTCCCGGTTGAATCAACCGTGACAAAACAAATTATTCCCTCATTAGACATCGGTAATGTCATCTTTCCTTGTGGCAGAAACTCTTTCACCGCAGCGACAAGAACAAGCTGACCAGGCGTTCCCTGACCTTCAATGGTAATCCCGTCGTGCAGACGATATTGCGCTCCCTTGGCAGGAGATGTGATACGTATAGGGATAGTAAAATGCAAAGTGACAGGATCTCCGACGTGTGCCCCATTTTTAGTTTCCTGTATCCCCAAGGTATAAGTATCTCCGCCTGAAATAGCTTCAGGCATGATCGTAAACTCCCAAAAGAAGCCAAGACCACTGCTGAGGGCAGAACCAACCAAAGATTCAACGCCACCAAAAACGGCGCCTGTCAAACTACTTAAGAAACCGCCAAATCCGCCGCCTCCACTACCTCCAGAACCACCGTACTTACCAGAAATACGGATAGGATTATCCGGATCAACAGTTGAATTATCCTTGGGATTATCGATTTCAAGTTTCTCTTCAGGATTGTCGTCGTCATCATTTTTATCTTTAACGGTAAGACGTGTAACATCTGTGGCAACCACTTTGCCTTCTTTGATTAATTCAGCAGTGAGTTCATAAGTCCCCTTAGTAAAAAGAATTGGCTTATCACACTGCCAGTTACCATTGTCACTAACCACAGCACCTGTGCAGATAGAGGTCTCTTTAATAATTCCTTGATTGCTTCCCTCCAATTTTGGTGTAAAAGGATCTATTCTGCGCCTTTTAACATCAACTTCATCTCCGGGAACATTAGAACTCCCTGATAGAAAACTTGAAATACCCACTGTGCTTGTCTCACCTGTAGAGGGATTAGTAATCTTAATTTCAGGAGTTGTTATTCGGAAATAACTTCTTTCAGGAGGTGAACCACCCCAATATTTTTTAAATTTTTCCAATCCCAATGGATGATATTTATCCGCTACTTCAACATAGTAAAGTCCATCTTTTAATGAATAATAAGGAAGAGAAATTTCCCAAACAGGATGATTGTTTTGCCCAGAATAGATTGGAATAGAAGAAAAGAACCGATGTTCACCTAATTTTATCGGAGAAAAAGTATTTTTACCCTCATCTTTAATTTTTATGGAATATTCTGATGGTAAAATTATATCACCATTTGGCCAAATATATTTTTGTCTATCACCGCCATAGCCAAAAAATTTCTGATCTTGTTGATCTTTGAAATTTATCTCTCTCGGATTATTAATATCATGTTTATCCTTAAACGTCGGACTTAAATACCCTCCTAATTCATTAAATTTATTCCATAAGATTGGATCAAGCGGGTCAACATGTTCAATTTTCTGTATTGCAAAAATATTGAATTGCCGTAACCCGGCATTTAATCCATCTATTTTCTTATTAGGAATATAAACTCTACTCATCTTATCATTAACATCATTACAATATAAATATGACTGATTAAAAAAACAAAAAAAACTGGCTTTATTATCTAGCCCCAGATCAAAAGGTAACATTTTACTATATTTGCTGTATAAGTTATCTTTAATTGGTTTAATATTTGGACTGTTACTCTCTTCAGGTTGAAACAGTATATTAACTTGATCATAAATATTTAAATTATCAGTTTTTTGAATCGCTGTTATTTTATAATTCCATTCTGTTTCATCACTAGGATCTTCTATTTCTTCAATAACTGAGTGATTTATAGTACATGACCAAAATCCATAATCTGTTGTTTCTATTATTTTGCTACCAGTTATTCCCTTACATAGTTCGTCTTGTGTATAGTAATCATCATCGCTTACAGTAGATTGCAATACAAGTTCAACTGTTGACCCAGGATCAGCATAACCACGTATGGTAAAATCCTTCGTAAATACAGTTGATTTATCTGCTGGGTAAACAATACCAAACTCTTTTGCAATAGAAGGTATTTTTGCTTGTACGCTATCTTCTCTCCACGATACACTTTTTGATAAATTATCTGATGATTCCTGAGCTGTAATAATGACATTATGTTCTTCTTCTTTATTCATTTCCTCAGTGAAAAAATCATTATTCGGGATGTTACATTTCCACTCTCCACTATTATCAACAATATCTTTACATTTAAAAGATTTTTTTTCTCCATCATTGATAGAATAAATTAATTCTATTGCACTTTTTGGTCTTCCCCATCCCTTAACAAGAATATCTCCATCCCGCTTTCTTAAATGAGCATTCCAATCTGGGGTATCAATCCAGATCTGCTTCATTGTCTGAGAAAACCACTTGCCAGGAAAAAATTTATCGATAAAACCGATTTTATTATACTTGCCAGTAACATCTGAAACGACAAAAAAAGGATAATCACGCTTATCATCAGTTTTTTGTTTTACACTAGGCACCTCAAATCCAAAGGATGATACCCCAACAATTGTATCGTTCCAAATAATCGGACCACCAGAATCTCCATGCTGTATAACACCTGGTTTTAAACCTGCCTTTTTATTTTTTTCTATAACTAGCCCTTGGTTATTAAAATAATCACGAGCTGGAGAAATAATTTTAACATCAGCATAATACTGAGCATTGTCGCTATTCTTTTTCGGCTCGCCTGTTGTTTCATCAATTCCTCTATAACCATACCCATAAATAGAGGCTTGGTAATAACTGCTATCTAATTTTTCATAAGCTTCATCATAATTGAAGAAACGACGAATACGACCATATTTTCCATCCAACTCTAACGGTTTATCCAGCTTTAAAATCGCTACATCATGCGGGTCCTGTCCAAATACCCCTGGAATTTCCATCTTTATAAAATTATAGGTAGATGCAGTGACTTTTTTATTTTTATCATATGAACTAATCACATAATAATTTTTAGCTTCTACTTCTTCACAATGTGCAGCGGTTAGAACATAGTTTGGTGCAATCAACGAACCGGTACATAACATCTTTTCTTCGTTTTTTTGATCAACATAATAAATACTGACAACCCACGATTTGCATTTGTCACTGTTAATATCCTTACAGCTTTCTTCTCCCCCTGCAATAGCCTTCAAAGGTAACGATTTAATTGAACTATCAGAAAATGAATGACTACAATGGAATAAAATGAGTAATATCAACACTGCTCTAATAACAATCATTTCAAACTCCTTAAATATCATTCCACAACTAATTTTTATTAATGCAATTCATTCCGCGATCACTGCCTATGCATTTAAATGTTTTATTGCCTCTACTTTTATAAAAATAGTTATCGCTACTTTCTTGGAAAGTAAAAAGATACTCTCCTCGCTTAGCATAATGCTTATACTCATATGTCCAATTGCCCTTTTCATCGGATAAAATTTCTTCTGGATCCCCCAATATATTAAAATAGATATCGACACCGGACATCAAATTTCCTTTATCATCGTCAATAGTTGGCATAGAGGTCCCATAAAACTCAGTGAAAACACTATCATTTCTGATTTTTACAGAAAAAACTTTAGAACTTAGTATCATCACTTCATCTTTGTTATTTGGAATAGGTTCGCCTGAGATATTTCTACCAACTGCTCTTACCATTATAAAACCTATGGGCACTCCCTGAACTTCATAGCGCCAATTATTATTATCAGGACTTACAGAATATGATGGAGATTCAAAATAATTATGTTTATATGATATATTGACCGTGCTTCCATTAGCTGCTTGACCTTCAATCAGGATATTTTGTGTATCTTGAGTCGTTGAAGAAATTAGCTCATCATTTTTAGGATTAGTTATCTTTACAGGGCAATTTTGCGCAGAATAGCTCACCTCTTTTTTACCCTGCACACCGGGTAAAAAAGATTGATGAATGGATTGCAATTCTGATGAATGATCGAATACAAATGCTTTATAAGAAATAAAACAAACAGCTTCTAAACCGTCCAGTCTCCATTTACCTGTACCGGTATCAACATCAGGAGTATAACTCTTTGCTGGTGTATAAATTGTCCCATCACTGTTATAACCCGTGATTTGAACCTGTATACGCTTTGCGTCATCAGCCGTATCGCTATTCACCCGGCCCGATAAACTGTATTTTCCGGCAGATATAGTTTGCCCATCCTGCATTGAGGTAATGGTTTCGCCACATAGCGGACCATTAAATGTGACGCCCGAATTATCGATACCCTCAAGGCTAACTGTACCGGTAATACCACACGGCATCCAGAGTTGCCCTTCCCAATTATCACCAACTCCTGTAGGTTGAACTTCATAAAAATAGAAATTGAAACTTGTGTTAATATTAGGAAGAGTTCCATCCTGATTACGGCCTTTACCTGAAATTGTAATATAATTATTTTCTACGGTTGAATTAGGCTTAGGGCTGGTTATTTCTGGAGGGCAATTTTGTACAGAATAGCTCACTTCTTCTTTTCCTGGTATTTCTGGTAAGAAAGATTGATGAGTGGACTGCGATTCTGATGAATAACTGAATACAGATGCTTTATATTGAATAGAGCAAAATGCCTCTAAACCGTCCAGTTTCCATTTACCTGTACCGGTATCAACATCAGGAGTATAACTCTTTGCTGGTGTATAAATCGTCCCATCACTGTTATAACCCGTGATTTGAACCTGTATACGCTTTGCGTCATCAGCCGTATCGCTATTCACCCGGCCCGATAAACTGTATTTTCCAGCAGAAATAGTTTGCCCATCCTGCATTGAGGTAATAGTTTCTCCACATGGCGGACCATTAAAT
The DNA here is from genome assembly GCF_040838225.1 of Xenorhabdus sp. SGI246. Taxonomy (NCBI): domain Bacteria; kingdom Pseudomonadati; phylum Pseudomonadota; class Gammaproteobacteria; order Enterobacterales; family Morganellaceae; genus Xenorhabdus; species Xenorhabdus sp. SGI246. The sequence goes on along the minus strand of NZ_JBFPEZ010000056.1, from coordinate 10,794 downwards.
GTGACTCCCGAATTATCGATACCCTCAAGTCTAACTGTACCGGTAATACCACACGGCATCCAGAGTTGCCCTTTCCAATTATCACCAACTCCTGTAGGTTGAACTTCATAAAAATAGAAATTGAAACTTGTGTTAATATAAGGAAGAGTTCCATCCTGATTACGGCCTTTACCTGAAATTGTAATATAATTATTTTCAACTGTTGAATTAGAGAAGGGCGAAATAATTCTTGGAGGTTCCCAAGTGTTATCATCTTTGATAGTGATAACAATATTACTGGGATTATAACTTGTATTACTATCAACACTTGTATCTAAGCAGATTGAACCATCACATGTTGCAGTTATTTCAAGATTGCAACTCCCTCCAAGAGGGGGTAATAGGCTGATAAAGGCAGTATCATTTGTTTCAACTGTGGTTTGCCACCCAATAAGAGAGAAAAAAGTTCTCATCCTAAAATAACATGATTTATATTCCTCTCCGTTCTTATAAGAAGTGGCTTCCCAGGTTACAAATTTATCTACTCCTGAGCATCCATTAAAAAATCCATTATTATCTCTGAGACTTTCATAATATTTATCTCCTGATTTTAAACTAATACTTTCATACCCAATCTTATACATACATTGATAATCTGTAACTTTGATTTGTAAATCATCATATTTACTTTTATTCTCAAAAGTTAAATTATAATCAGCATATAAAGCACTTCTATTTTTATCAAATTTATAACCTGCTTCATTAAAAATGATATTGTCACTTTTCAGATCAATTGCAAAAGAGTTGTTAGAAACAATAGATATAATAAAAAACAAAAAGATACATGGGCTTGTTTTTATTACACTCATAATTATAACCCTCAATTAAAAAGTGGTATTATTATGAAAATTAAAATAATTCTTTAAATCATACCGATCTATTAAATCAAATTTATGACTGAATTATTTCCATAAAAAAAGAAACAATGGTAATGAATATAGTTGCATTAAATTGAAATAAAATATCATTAACTTTTAAAAAAAAGAATATAATCTTGTTTTTATATTTTTTGACTAATCTCCATTACTTTTACATTTTCTACAAACACAAAAAACTATTGACAAGTGAATCACGAATCAGTTTACTAGTACGAAAGATTGATTTGAATACATTTTATTAATACTCTACTTAACAAGGCACTTAAAATGAATGTACTGATGAAAACTACTCAGGAGATGCGTTGGTGGCTCAATTTCCCGTTCAGGGCGGTTGAATGACGCACATAAGTAGAGAACCAAAGTGCCAATAACCCGCTCTGAAAAGCGGGTTTTTTTATACCAATTTTCTGTAGATAAAGATCACAAAAGGGGGTGGGTATGATAGGTAAGGACTTCAATATTTCGATAAATCAAATAGAAACAGTCTATCAGGCTGATCCGACACTGCTTTTCAATCAACTTTGCAACAACCGATCAGCAACGTTATTGCTAGAATCTGCTGAAGTAAACAGTAAAAAAGATCTTAAAAGTATGTTGATCATTGATAGCGCGATACGTATTACCGCCAGTGAGCAACAGGTCAATTTTACAGCGCTTACTGAAAATGGCCAGAATTTGCTGCCTGTTCTCGCTGACTTACTGTCAGAGAAAGCCCAAATCAGCATTGATACACATTCCTTTCAGGCAAAATTTCCTATCATTGAGAAAAACTTAGACGAAGACAGCCGGTTAAAAGCAGATTCTGTTTTTGACGCATTACGCGTTCTAACCACTTTATCTTCTCTTTCAGGAACCCCTGAAGCCATTTTCGCAGGTGGATTATTTGCCTATGATTTAGTCGCTGGATTTGAACCACTCCCTAAAGTCAAAACTTCTCAACACTGCCCTGATTTTTGTTTTTATCTGGCAGAAACCTTAATGGTGATCGACCATCAAAGCCAGCATACTTTGTTACAAACTTCACTATTCGGTGCATCAGATACAGAAAAACAACGCCTTGAAAAACGCTTATCGGCACTGGCTGATATCATTGCTCAACCTCGTCAGCCATTGGTCCCCATAACATTACCTGATATGGCGATTTCCTGTAACCGGAGTGATGAGCAGTACGCAAATATCGTTCAGCAATTACAACAATTTATTCGTCAGGGTGAGGTATTTCAGGTAGTGCCTTCCCGGCGTTTTACATTACCCTGCCCTTCCCCATTAAGTGCTTACCGTACCTTAAAAAATCAAAATCCCAGTCCTTATATGTTCTTTATGCAAGATCAGGATTTTTGCCTGTTTGGTGCATCACCTGAAAGTGCTCTGAAATATAATGCCAATAGCCGGCAGGTTGAAATTTATCCAATAGCAGGAACTCGTCCTCGTGGGCGCAATGCTAATGGCGAGTTAGATGCCGATTTCGATAGCCGAATTGAGTTAGAAATGCGTACCGATACAAAAGAGATGTCTGAGCATGTCATGCTGGTTGATTTGGCCCGCAATGATTTAGCCCGTATTTGCGAGCCGGGCAGTCGCTATGTCGCTGATTTAACTAAAGTCGATCGCTATTCGTTTGTTATGCACCTTGTTTCCCGTGTTGTCGGTACAATTCGCCATGACCTGGATGTCTTTCATGCTTATCAAGCTTGTATGAATATGGGAACGCTGACAGGTGCACCAAAAGTTCGGGCGATGCAACTTATTGCTCAATATGAAGGTGAACGCCGGGGCAGTTATGGCGGCGCAGTGGGGTACTTCACTGGCAAAGGCGATTTTGATACGTGCATTGTTATTCGCTCTGCCTATGTAGAAGACGGTAAAGCCACTGTTCAGGTAGGTGGCGGCGTGGTTTTGGATTCCATTCCCGCAGCAGAAGTCACCGAAACTCTCAATAAATCCAGAGCTGTCATCCGTGCTATAGCTCAGGCTCACAATACGGAGGTAGCATTCTAATGGCAAATATTCTTCTGCTCGATAATGTAGATTCCTTTACCTACAATCTCGTGGATCAACTCCGTACCAGTGGTCATCAAGTTGTTATCTACCGTAATACCGTTTCTACAGAGACAATAATAGCGCAACTTAGAAAGATGGACTCACCCTTGCTGATGTTATCCCCCGGCCCAGGAAAACCGTCAGAGGCCGGGTGCATGCCACAATTACTCAAGCAGATCATTGGGCAAATCCCAGTGATTGGTATATGTCTTGGGCATCAGGCGATTATCGAAACATACGGCGGCGATATTTCGGCAGCCAAAGAAATTCTGCATGGTAGATCAACATTGGTGACACATGATGGACAAGCCATGTTTTCCAATCTGCCTAATCCTCTCCCCGTTGCCCGTTATCATTCTCTTGCCGGCGTTAACATTCCGGCAACACTGACTGTTTCGGCTTCTTGTGGCGAGACAGTCATGGCTGTACGTCATAATGACGACAGAGTCTGTGGATTCCAGTTCCACCCTGAATCAATCCTGACAGCGCAAGGATCCAAGTTGCTTGAACAAACTCTGGTATGGGTGCTGCATCCAAAGAAATTTGGCAGATAATAAAAAGAAGAGGATAGAAGAAAATGCAATTAATTTTCGAAAAACTGTTCAGCGCCCAACCCCTGACCCAACAAGAAAGCGAAAAACTCTTCACTGCTATTATTTGTGGTGAATTAAGTGAGCCTCAATTAGCTGCTGTTTTAATCAGCATGAAACTGCGTGGCGAACAGCCGCAAGAAATTGCAGGCGCGGCACAGGCACTATTAGCCCATGCTTCTCCGTTTCCACGCCCTGACTATTCCTTTTGTGATATTGTCGGTACAGGTGGAGATGGCACAAACAGTATCAATATTTCAACTGCCAGTGCTTTTGTTGCCGCAGCCTGCGGCCTTAAAGTCGCAAAACATGGTAACCGCAGCATTTCCAGTCGTTCAGGTTCATCTGACTTACTGGCTGAATTCGGTATAGCACTGGATGCCAGCGCTGAAAAATCCCGCCAGTCCTTGGATGAAATTAATATTTGTTTTCTGTTTGCGCCGCAATACCACAGTGGATTTCATCATGCAGTAGCAGTTCGCCAGCAATTGAAAACCCGTACTTTATTCAATGTGCTTGGTCCACTGATCAACCCTGCCCGACCGCCTCTCACCTTAATTGGTGTTTACAGCCCAGAATTGGTAGATCCTATCGTGCGTACATTACAAGTATTGGGTTATCAACGTGCTGTGGTGGTACATAGCGGAGGCATGGATGAAGTTGCTTTGCACGCGCCCACACAAGTTGCTGAACTTAATCACGGTGAGATTACTCAATATCAGTTAACAGCGAAAGATTTTGGACTACCCAATCATCCGATATCATCGCTGAATGGCGGAACACCGCAAGAAAATTGCCATATGTTGCGCTTATTACTGCAAGGACGGGGGAAAAAAGCGCATGCCGATACGGTGGCCGCCAATGTCGCACTCTTAATGAAAATACATGGAAACGAAGACTTACGGCAAAATACTCAACTGGCATTAGATACGATTTATAGCGGTCAAGCCTATGAAAAAGTGATCGCATTAGCAGCAAGGACTTAATCATGAAAAGTAATATATTACAGAAGATTGTTGCAGATAAGGCGCTATATCTCATCACTCGCAAGGAAAAACAACCACTGGAAAGTTTCATGGATTCCGTTGTACCAAGCCACCGTTCGTTTTATCAGGCACTGACTCATAACCAGACGGTTTTTATTCTGGAATGTAAAAAGGCCTCTCCTTCAAAAGGCTTGTTACGAACAGATTTCGATCCAGTACATATTGCCAAAAATTACCAACCCTACGCAGCAGCGATTTCTGTACTGACTGATGAAAAATATTTTCAGGGCAGTTATGATTTTCTTCGCGTAGTCAGTGCGGCTGTACATCAACCCATTCTGTGTAAAGATTTCATTATTGATCCTTATCAGGTTTACCTTGCCCGCTATTATCAGGCCGATGCCATTTTGTTGATGCTTTCTGTTCTTGATGATGATACCTACCGTCAACTGTCCGATCTGGCACATAGCCTTAATATGGGGGTATTAACAGAAATCAGCAACGAAGAGGAACGCCGTCGGGCAATAGCACTGGGTGCAAAAGTGATTGGTATTAATAATCGGGATCTGCGTGATTTGTCTATAGATTTAGATCGTACCCGCAGGCTGGCCATCGATTTGCCAGAAAATACCATTGTTATTAGTGAATCCGGCATTCACTGCCACCAGCAGGTACGAGAATTAAGCCAATTTGCCTGTGGATTCCTGATTGGTAGTGCTTTGATGGCTCAATCTGATTTGCACCTCGCACTACGGAGACTGATTCTGGGTGACAATAAAGTCTGCGGCTTAACCCGCTCACAAGATGCTAAAGCAGCATTACAGGCTGGTGCCGTTTATGGTGGTTTGATTTTTGCTGAAAAATCACCACGTAAAATCAGCCTGCAACAAGCACAACAAATCATTAATGAAGTCCCTTTGTTATATGTTGGTGTATTTCAGAATCAGTCAATTGAATTCGTCAATCATACTGCCCGCAATCTTTCACTCACAGCCGTTCAATTGCATGGTCATGAGGATCAAACCTACATTGATGCGCTCCGTTCTGTCCTGCCAGAACATTGTGAGATCTGGAAAGCGATTGATATGTCACAGGCAAAAACGCTTTTCGATATACCTTATTCCAATATTGATCATCTATTATTGGATAATGGCCCTGGAGGTACAGGCAAAGCCTTTGATTGGCAATTAATCGCCAAAAATTTTCAGCATAACAGTGTATTGGCAGGTGGTTTAAATGCGGAGAACTGTAGACAAGCCGCAGCTCTGGGTTGTTATGGACTGGATTTTAATTCCGGGGTTGAAATCAGACCAAGGATCAAAAGCAGCCAGAAAATAAAACAAGTATTCCAACAATTACGCTGTTATTAATCATATTTTCAGAAAACTAGCATTCAAAAGACGAATATTCAGATAGTTAAATTTTAAACAGAAAGTGAGAAATAAAAATAATGGCTAAGTTAAATCCGTATTTTGGTGATTTTGGAGGGCAATTTGTTCCTCAGATCCTAATCCCTGCCCTTGATCAATTAGAAGAGGCATTTATCGAAGCAAAGAATGATCCTGAATTTCAACAAGCATTTCATGGTTTATTGAAAAACTATGCAGGCCGTCCAACTGCTTTAACACTCTGCCAAAATTTAACCAAAGGCACAAAAACCCGTTTATATCTGAAGCGAGAAGATTTACTCCACGGAGGAGCACACAAAACCAATCAGGTTTTAGGACAAGCATTATTGGCAAAACGGATGGGAAAAGAGGAAATTATTGCTGAAACGGGTGCGGGTCAGCATGGTGTAGCGACAGCCCTAGCATGCGCGCTTTTAGGTTTGAAATGCCGCATCTACATGGGAGCAAAAGATATTGAGCGCCAATCTCCCAATGTATTCCGTATGCGCCTTATGGGAGCTGAAGTCATTCCTGTCCACAGTGGCTCCGCAACACTAAAAGATGCCTGTAACGAAGCTATGCGTGATTGGTCTGGCAGCTATGATAAAGCACATTATTTGCTCGGAACCGCTGCTGGCCCACACCCTTACCCCACAATGGTACGTGAATTTCAGCGCATGATTGGTGAAGAAGCCAAGACCCAGATTTTGGAAAAAGAAGGACGCTTGCCTGATGCCGTTATTGCCTGTATTGGTGGTGGTTCAAATGCTATTGGATTATTTGCGGAATTCATTCCAGAAACCCACGTTCGCCTGATTGGTGTTGAACCCGCCGGGCATGGTATTGAAACTGGGGAGCATGGTGCACCATTAATACACGGTAAGTTGGGAATTTACTTTGGCATGAAATCGCCAATCATGCAGGCAGAAGATGGGCAAATAGAAGAGTCATATTCCATCTCGGCCGGATTGGATTTTCCTTCCGTTGGCCCTCAACATGCCTATCTTAACAGCACTGGACGGGCCGATTATGTTTCCATCACTGATAATGAAGCACTGGATGCGTTTAAAGCACTATCACTTAATGAAGGGATTATTCCGGCCTTAGAATCTTCACATGCACTTGCCTACGCCTTGAAAATGATCCATCAGGAACCGAATAAAGAACAATTATTGATCGTCAACTTATCCGGTCGTGGCGACAAAGATATCTTTACCGTTCACAATATTTTGAAATCAAGAGGAGAAATCTGATGGAACGTTACGAATTGTTATTTAAAAAATTAGAAAAACAAAATCAAGGCGCTTTCGTTCCCTTTGTCACTCTGGGCGATCCTAATCCTGAATTATCTTTAGACATTATCGATGCTCTCATTTCTGGTGGAGCCGATGCCTTAGAAATCGGCATTCCATTTTCCGACCCTCTTGCAGATGGCCCGACGATTCAGGATGCTAATTTGCGTGCATTATCTGCCAAAGTCACACCGACATTATGTTTTGAGTTATTGACACAAATTCGGACAAAACACCCTGATATTCCAATCGGTCTGCTGATGTACGCAAATCTAATATTTCATAATGGAATAGATGAATTTTATAACCGCTGTAAAAAAGCAGGGGTTGATTCGGTTCTGGTTGCTGATGTGCCATTATCTGAATCACACCCTTTTCATTCAGCGGCCATAAAATATGACATTGCGCCGATTTTCATTTGTCCACCCAATGCAAATGATAATTTGTTACGTGAAATTGCTTCATTCGGGCGCGGTTACACTTATCTGCTATCAAGAGCTGGTATTACAGGAACTCAAAATCGGATGGAACAGCCATTGACGCATTTGATTAATAAACTAAAAGAATACCATGCAGCACCTGCCCTACAAGGGTTCGGAATTTCTGAACCAGAGCAAGTCATATCTGTCATCAATAGTGGGGCTGCCGGTGCTATTTCAGGTTCTGCTGTGGTAAATATCATTGAGAAAAATTTACATCAACCTCAAATTATGCTGGAAAAACTCACGATATTTGTCCGCACCATGAAATCAGCAACCCAGAGATAATCTCTCTCTTTCTCCCATAGCTCAGTTTATGGGGGAAAATTGCTGTCTGAAAAAGAATCTCTGTTATTTGTAAGTTCTTCTGTCTTCAACAATACTTCTTAATTATTGTCATCACATTATTACCCTGTAATAAAACCATGTAACCAAATGAAATGAAAAATCGAAGTAATAGAAAAATAATGTTTATGTTTGACAGCATTATTTTTTGACATCAAAGGAGACTTACTATGAAAAAGTTGAAGAGCATTTCTGCATTTTTTATTGCGGCCGTCATAACCGTTACGATATCTGCATGTGCTCCAACCGCAACAACAGAAAGCACTGGGAACTACATTGATGATACAGTAATCACTACCAAAATAAAAACGGCACTGTTTGAGGCTAAAAATTTGAGAGCCAATGACATTGGTGTAGAAACCTATAAAGGGCGTGTTCAATTAAGTGGATTTGCACGTTCTCCCGAAGAAGTCAAACAAGCAATTCAAATTGCAAGAGGGATTAAGGGAGTTAAAACCGTTATTAACTCTATAAAACTCCGGTGAATAAATTTGAAAAATATCGTAAAAATGGGGCAAGCATATGCTGTGCCCCATTGGTTCTCTCTTATACCCTTTATTTTTCAAGTTGCAGATAACAAAGCTGCACCTTAAAATCTATTGGGTTATCAAACACACAGGTTAATTACACTCGCATCATCAAATCATCAGAATTTATAACCAACACCAAACATAAACACCCAAGGGTCAAGACGGGTTTTATATTTATAATCCTTATCTCCTGCTTTAAATTTCACATCAGTTTCAATATTCATCCACCAAAGTGAAGTATTCAACATCCAGTTTTTATCCAGTTGATAATCTAAACCTACCTGACCTGCAACCCCCCAGGAATCTTTCAGATCCAGGCTATTTAAATTCGCTGCTTTAACAGTTGCATTATTATTAAATTTTTCATCAAAGAATGTTGTATAGTTTACACCTATACCAATATAAGGACGTAAATCATTTTCTTTATCACCAAAATAGTATTGTGCCATTAATGTTGGTGGTAAATGTTTAACCGTCGCAATCTCACCGACTTTTGGCAGGTTAACATTATGCTGAAATGGCGTAGCAGCCAATAATTCAACACCAATGTTATCAGTGACCATATAACCAAAGGTTAAACCTAACTGCGTGTTATTATTTACGTCAAACGAACCTAAACCTAAGACATTATCAGAGCCAGCATTTGGCCTTACCGTTGCTGTACCTGCACGGAATAGGAAATCACCGGCTTCATGGGCAAAAGTCAATGATGGAGCCAGCGTTGCAGCAGCCAAGACAAGCGCAGAAATCTTTTTCATTATCAATCCCATTTATGTGGTTTTAGTATCTACAAATTTATTATTTCACCTATGGGATATTTTTAATTGATCCAAATCAAAGTTACCTGAATATATATTTATGATGAAGAAAAATTTATATTTCTCTATTAATTTTTGATTACAACCTATAATTAAGAATATTAGTATTATATTGACAACTAATATATATCAATTAGATCCTGTTCGGTTAACACAGAATTAACGCAATCACCGTGAGAACAAAAATTAACCAAAAGACGTTTTTGGGAACAAATATTGTGCAATAGTGACTAACTTTACTTTTAGGTATCCAATAATCTGCCGAACAAGGTACAATTGGGTATCATCATTGTTTCATCGGATAGGAGCCATTTTCATGCCCATCACGGCAAATACCCTGTATCGTGACAGCCTCAATTTCTTTAAGCATCAACTGTTGAATATTGTCATACTCTCTGTTTTGGCGGCGTTGGTGACAACATTGCTGGAGCATGTTCTCATGCCTGATGGTGAACAACTCAAATTACTGGTTGAGATACAAGATGCTTTCAAAGACTCAGGCAATGCGGGCATTAAAAACTTCGTAGAGCAATTAACCCCGGAAGAGCAGTTAATGTTCTTGCATACAGCATTCGGGATCTTATTTTCCAACATATTTGGCGATACTTTACTCACTGTCAGTGTATTGATACTTATCAGTGCTATTTCAAATGGGTATCAAACCAATGCATTACAGGTCAGTAAACTATCGCTTATTCAATTACCTAAGATGCTATTGCTGATGTTTATCTGTACCCTATTGATTCAGATAGGTTATACCTTGATGTTCATCCCAGGGATTCTGTTTTCAATCACATTTGCATTTGCCCCGATTTTTCTGCTTGATAAAGGTAAAGGGGTCTTTGCTTCTATGCAAGAAAGCTGGAGATTAGCGTTCAATAATTTTCGCCTGTTAATTCCTGCTATATTATTATGGCTTGCAATAAAACTGATTTTAATACTGGGTTTGTCTAAACTGCCTGATATCGCACTATCATCACTGAATAATCTGCTGTCTTCTATGTTGCTGATTTATCTATTCCGTTTGTATATGCTGACCAAACCACAAAATCAGTGAATTACAAATTAGTTACATATAAGGTTACATATAAGAAACCCATTGCCTCGCCCTACTCAGCGAGGCTCTCTCTCTTCAACTTGTTTCTTACTCTGAATCAAACGAATAGCAAAATAGAGATCAGGAACCACAATTAAATCCTCATCACTACGCTTGAGTTTGTTTTGTTTGATCCAGTTCTTCAACTCAGTTCTGCGGCCAGCAAGGATTAACGTTATCCTTTTTCGTTTTAGCTCCGTAATGAGTTCATCCAACGCAGCAAATACACTGACATCATCATAGGTAAAACTGACCGTTGCATCCACAACCAACCATGCAGGACGTTTTGGAGTGCTAGATAGTGTCGTCATGA
>NZ_JBFPEZ010000055.1:0-11129 GCF_040838225.1 Xenorhabdus sp. SGI246 | reverse complement strand
CTAATCATTGGGAGCATGACCTGTAAAAGAATAGACAATCGATATCACCCGATTATTACTATATCCTTCTATTACAGCATAGTCACTTGAGTCATGACAACGTAAAACCTTGTCACAGGTTATATCTCTTTTGGAATAAACCAACCGCATTTCTTTATAAGTTTTACCTGCATAAGTAAACTCCACTTCTTTATGTATACTGGGTAAGTGAATTTTTTTACTAGATATTGCCTTTCGAAGCGATGATAAAGCCCTATTTTTTCTTTTTTCCTTTTTATTATGCTCCTCTTCTTCAATCTGTTTAAAATGCTCATTTTTTTTAGTTTCAAGTTTCGAGTGATAAATCCATTTGTACTTGACGAGGTTATTTTTTATCAGAGAAATCCATTCAGAAACGCTATTTCCTTCAGTAAGAGGGAAAGAGTACTCAATTGCATCAATTTGTTGGTCAATATAATACTGTTCTTTATCCTCGTCACATTTGTGAGTAACGTAGACTTCAATAGCTATATTACCAGTATCTGTTATGAGATATACGTCGGCTAGGTAGGGACCAACCCTGTATTCGAGTACTGACTTTTTAATTTCAGTTGTTAGACTGGGAACGAAAATATTTGTTTTGTCGATAGTGATCTCATTTGTTGGAAGAGTAATTTCAGATAGCGAAGAGAAATGTAGTTGCATTGCTATATGTAACTGCGTCATCTTACAATCACGGCTTTCTTCCTTTGTAGTATGAGCAAAGTGATGATTGATGCGCTTTCCCTTGTTTTTTGCAATGAGATCATCACCACAGTGCTTACAAACACAGTTACAGCGCTTTCCGTTTGGCACCGAATCTACGTGAACTATCGTGTTCAAATCATTATGAATGGCATACTCAAAAAGCATCAGTAATATTTATACCCTAACTTGTTTATATATTTGATTAGACATATCTAAAGTCAGTTTTTATTCTCTAGAACTTGCCTGCTTATCCAAATCAACTTCCCATGCAAGGCCTATTTTTATTATCATTGTTTTACCTTCATAAAGGTAGGTCACATGACTATGTGAATGGTATACATGATTGGCGTCAGTATGAGTTAACGATCCACGATAACTAAATTAAAATACAATAACATAGTGTTTGCAATGATTGTCTTTGGTTCTGAGTTGGCAGTCCTATTATGTTTTGGTTAAAAACCAGACTTTGTTGACAGTGCCAACAAAGTCTAAAAAACAATCACATATTCAGTATGTGCGAGATCAATACATATTATTTCCGGCGTTTTTTCGCAAAATCATACGGAGTAATATGTTTTTCCCGATTGGCATCCAGATAATCAGCCCACCATTGCACCATCAGCCGCCGTTCGTCTAGATGTTTAGATGTATGAATATAGGCAGCCCTGACATTTTTTCTTTCCACATGGCTTAACTGGCGTTCGATGGCATCGTCATTCCATAATCCTGATTCTCCCATTGCACCGCGAGCCATTGTTCGGAATCCATGCCCGCAAACATCGGTTTTGGTATCGTAGCCCATGCCACGCAAGGCATTATTGATGGTACTTTCGCTCATGACTTTTGTGGGGTCATGATCATTCGGGAACATGACTTCACAATCACCACTCAGTTTGCGCAATGATTTGAACAGAATGACAGCCTGGCGACTCAGCGGCACAATGTGCTCTGTTTTCATTTTCATGCCGCGCTCGGAGAATTTAACCCCTTCGATGGCTTTTCTTGTGGCGGGAATTTTCCAGACTGCATTTTCAAGGTCGAGTTCTTCCCAACGAGCAAATCGCAGCTCACTGGAACGGACAAAAGTTAATAATGTCAGTTCTACCGCAATGCGAGTGATCAAACGCCCGTGATAACGAGAAAGGCGGGTTAAAAATTCGGGTAAACGTTCATGAGGCAGAGCAGGGTGGTGTTTAGCTTTAACGGTGGAAAGTGCGCCAGCCATATCATTAGCTGGGTTGGAGTCAAGAATATCATTCTGAACGGCATAACGCATGATGGAAGTAACGCGTTGTTGTAATCGCTGGGCAATATCATGTTTGCCGTCAGCATCAACGGTTTTAATTGGTGCTAAAAGCTGGCTTGTCCGTAAAGTGGAAATATCTAGCCTGCCAATATGCGGGAAAATATAATGTTCGAGACTGCGCATGATGCGGTTGCCGTGATCTTCGCTCCAACGCTTATTGCTGGCGTGCCAGTCACGGGCGACTTTTTCAAAGGTATGCTTTCCTTTGGTTCCAGCGTGCGCCTCTTTTTTCTCGGCTTTGGGATCAATGCCCTGAGCAATCAGTTTCTTGGCTTCGTCTCGTCTGGCGCGAGCATCAGCTAAAGAAACGACAGGGTAGACACCGAAAGCTAGTCGATCTTCTTTTTTATCGGTGGGGCGATAGTATTTCATGCGCCAGTACTTAGAGCCGCGAGCCGTGATCTCCAAATAGAGGCCACCACCATCCGCGAGTTTGTAGGCTTTTTCTTTGGGTTTTGCTGTTTCGATGAGTCGTGCGTTTAGTTTCATTATAAGGGGCACATTAAAAATAGAAGTGTAGGTGCCCCAGATTATGCCCCGTCGAGTACGTTGATTGCAATAGACCAGAGTAGACCCAAAAAGAAAAGACCTGATTGATTTATCAGGTATTTCTAAGAGTTAGTTTACTAGAGTAGACGTTAGTAAACTTATATTTGGTGCCCAGAGCGGGACTTGAACCCGCACAGCCTTAAGGCCGAGGGATTTTAAATCCCTTGTGTCTACCGATTTCACCACCTGGGCTGAATCTGGAGGCGCGTCCCGGAGTCGAACCGAGGTAGACGGATTTGCAATCCGCTGCATGGCCACTCTGCCAACGCGCCTTTTTTGGAGCGGGAAACGAGACTCGAACTCGCGACCCCAACCTTGGCAAGGTTGTGCTCTACCAACTGAGCTATTCCCGCCTTTCCTTCGAACCGCTTGATTTACTTAACTTATTTTGTAAACCTCATGTGCCGTTCGATGCGTTGCATTCTACTTATTTCACGAAATGAGTCAACACAATTATTTATAAAATCGGTTCGTTCGGTGATTTTTGCGTCGTTTAGATCAGGTTTCACGCAAGTCACCCCATGCAGCGCTCAAATATTGAAACATTGACCAGAATGTTAAAATTGCTGCAGCATATAATAAGATGAATCCACTAACTTCTAATTCAACATTAGGACGCCATAATAAAGCAACCAATGCAGCCATCTGTGCGGTTGTTTTGAACTTTCCCAGCCAGGAAACTGCTACACTGCTGCGTTTTCCCAATTCAGCCATCCATTCCCGAAGGGAAGAGATAATGATCTCTCGTGCAATCATCGTTGCTGTCGGTAAGGTTATCCACCAGGTGTGATAATATTCAGTTATCAATACTAATGCGGTAGCAACCATTACTTTATCTGCAACTGGATCAAGAAATGCACCAAAACGTGTTGTCTGTTTCCATAAGCGGGCAAGAAAACCATCAAACCAATCTGTCGCAGCAGCGATAATAAAGATGATGGCGCATAACATCGGTGCCCATTGGAAAGGCAGATAAAACGCCAAAACAAAAAACGGGATTAAGGCAATACGAAACAGGGTAAGCCATGTTGGAATATTTAATTGCATAATGCTTAGTAACTATCTGGCCATGTAAAGTTTATTAGTATGGTGCATCAATACTCTTAGTGTTTCAACGCATTATAGATTTTTTCTGCCAGTGAATAAGAAATAGAAGGCACTTTTGCGATCTCTTCTACACTTGCATTGCGTAAGGGCTGTAATCCTCCCATATATTTTAACAGCATTTGTCGACGTTTTGGCCCAATTCCTTCTATAGATTCCAGTGTGCTGGTCTTTTTCATTTTTTCCCGACGTTGACGATGACCTGTTATAGCATGGTTATGAGATTCATCACGAATATGTTGAATGACGTGTAATGCTGGCGAGTCAGGAGGAAGAGCTACGCCTTCACTTTCTACTGTGAAAAATAGGGTTTCCAAGCCTGCTTTACGATCACTCCCTTTTGCTACACCAATCAGTTTGGGATGTTCTTTATCCCATTCGACATTTAATGAGCGAAAAACTTCTATTGCTTGCGTTAGTTGTCCTTTGCCGCCGTCTATAAAGATGATGTCAGGGATTTTGGCTGAATCAATTGCTTTGCTGTATCGACGACGTAAGACCTGATTCATCGCAGCGTAGTCATCTCCTGCTGTTATTCCCGTTATGTTATAGCGACGATATTCAGAACGTATGGGACCATTACTATCGAATACAACACAGGATGCAACAGTTTGTTCACCCATAGTATGGCTAATATCGAAGCACTCCATTCTGTGAATTTTTTCAATGCCTGCAAATTCAGCAAGTGCGGCCAGGCGTTGGTGAATTGTTGATTGCTGAGAAAGTTTACTGGTTAATGCTGTGGCTGCATTGGTGCGTGCTAGTTTGAGGTAGCGGGCTCTGTCACCTCTTGGGCGCGGTTGAATATGAACTTTTTTGCCGGATAAGGAAGAAAGGGAGTTTTCCAGTAATTCTTTCTCCGGTAATGAGAAGTCCAACAAAATCTCTGTTGGTAATGTCCTGTTCTGGCTGCCCTGAAGGTAAAACTGACCAAGGAAAGTTTGTACTACTTCATCTAATTTAGTATCGATAGGGATTTTGGGATAGTAACTACGGCTACCCAAAATTTTGCCCTGACGAATGAATAAAACATGCACACATGCCATGCCTGCGTCAAAAGCAACACTGATAGCGTCCAGTTCATCTTCTCCACCAGAGACGAACTGCCGTTCAGTAACTTGCCGGACAGCTTGGATCTGATCACGATAACGTGCTGCGTCTTCGAAGTTAAGTTGTTTGCTTGCATCTTCCATTCTTTTAATCAGCTTGGTCAATACCTGCTGGTCCTTGCCGGACAGAAACAGGCGGACGTATTCTACCTGCTGCTGGTACTCTTCATCTGTCACAAATCCTTTGACACAAGGGGCAAGACAGCGGCCAATCTGGTATTGCAGGCAGGGCCTGGAACGATTGCGGTATACGCTGTCTTCACATTGGCGAATGGGAAATAATTTTTGCAAAAGTGCTAATGTGTCACGTACTGCATGGGAATTTGGAAATGGCCCAAAATATTCCCCTTTAGCATGTTTGGCACCACGGTATATGGCCAGACGAGGGTGTATATCACCACTTAAGAAAATATACGGATAAGACTTATCGTCCCGCAGTAATACATTGTAGCGGGGCTGATAAAGTTTGATGTAGTTGTGTTCAAGCAGAAGTGCTTCTGTCTCTGTATGGGTTATGGTGACATCGATCTGGGCGATATTTTTCACCAACGATTCTGTTTTACGACTGCCAACTTGTGCGCGAAAATAGCTGGATAACCGCTTTTTCAGATCCTTGGCTTTACCGACATAAATCACTGTACCAGTGGTATCATACATTCGGTAAACACCTGGTTGACTGGTTACTGTTTTTAAAAATGCCTTTGAATCAAATTGCTCTGCCACGATTTACCGCCCATCACTGTTATCATCCACTATGATTTATCATATTGGGTGCATCAAGCAAACCATAGCGTATTGCTATATGAGTTAATTCTACATCACCCTTGATATTCAATTTGTTAAACATTCTATAGCGGTAGCTGTTTACTGTTTTCGGACTGAGGTTGAGTAATGTCGATATCTCATTCACCTTTTTACCCTGAGTTATCATTGTCATGATTTGGAGCTCTCGCTCAGACAGTTCATCCAACGGATTCTCTTTTTGCGGGGATAGCTGATCGAGTGCCATCCGTTGGGCAATATCTGGGGAGATATAGCGTTGCCCTGCATAAACTGTTCGGATAGCGTTGATCATATCCTGAGGCGTTGCTGCTTTACTCAAATATCCTCTGACTCCGGCCTGCATCACTTTTGTCGGCAGGGAACTGTCTGTGTGGATAGTCAACATAATTACGCGGGTATCCGGTGAATAGCGGATGATCTTTTTCGCAGCTTCAAGGCCTCCTATTCCCGGCATTCCCATGTCCATCATAACGACATCCGTGTTGTTTGACCTACACCATTTAACGGCATCTTCTCCGCTACTGGCTTCTCCTATAACTTTAATTCCCCGTACGTCATCAAGTATGCCTTTCACGCCAATGCGAACTAGTTCGTGATCATCAACTAATAAAACATTAATCAAACAACTTCTCCACCAACGTAATACCTACTGAAAATAGTGACAAATTAAGAAAATCCCATTGGATGCACTGAATTTATCTTTATGATTTTTATAATATAATTCGACATGGAGTTACTTTGATGCTCAAGCCAAATTAAATTGTTCTTGATAAAGACTATATTATACTGGGATTAGTGTAAAACATAAATAAAATTGTTACATATCAATAGAATAAATGTAAAAGCAATTATTTTTTATGAGATGTATTTGTTATAAAGCTTATTTGTCTTGAAAAATGCAATGAGGGAAATTTCCCCTCATGTTAATGGTTATTTAAATAAGTTAAGAATATCTTGTTTAGTCAACATTGGTGTTTTTTCAACAAAGTTGTAATAACCGGGTTTACTGTCGACAAAGATCTGTTTAGATAATTTTCCTGAGTTACTATTTTCAAATAATGCAACTGGGACGATATAAGTATCAGGCTGATGCAGATGGTAAAAGAGGTGAGTTCCACAGTTTTTACAGAAAGCTCGCTCTGCCCATTCTGAAGATGGATAGATTGAAACATTCTCATTACCCGCTATTTGCAAATCGTTTTTGCAATCTACAGATAAAAACGGGCCTCCATTCCATTTCTGGCATGTTTCACAGTGGCAGGCATTGATATTTTCGATACTTTGGTTAGTTTTTATTTCTACTGCACCACACAAGCAATTGCCTTTATTCACTATTCTGCCTTATATATTTGAGATGATTATTTGAAATTTTATACCAATATGATTGAGAAAGAGCTATTTCGTTTTGTTATGATTGTCACATTTATCACAATAATTTGCTGGTTCGGTGCGGCATAAAGTAAGAATGATGAATTATTTCTTCTTATCTTCGTCTTCATCGTCATCATCAATATGCCAGCTATGCAATATACGATGAACAAATGGTGTAACCACCAATCCGACAGCAATGAAAAAGATCGCTTGTAGAAATAAGCCATAAACAGCCGCAAAGTATTTTCCCAGTGTACTGGTTGGTTCAATATGTAGGCTTTGCGTTCCAATCATTGAAATAGAATTTAAAAGTGCATCAGGAATAGCGTGGCTTTCAATCAGGAAAAAGCCCAATACTCCCGGAATAATACCGATTAAGAAAATGATAAGAGCATGAAGAAAGAAACGTAAGAGTCGTAAAAGAAAACGATCCAAACTAATTAATTTGTCAGTAAATTTCTCCATGCTGAGACCTCCACCAATAAATCTTTTATTTTTTCAATGATGATTATCTAAGTAAACTCGCCAGTAAAAATATTATAGACTGTTTAATATTATTTTTATTCTTTCACTGTTTAAATTTCCTTTTTCTGAAAGGAAAAATAGCAGAATGGTTTATTTATTTTCGCACTATTGCAAAAATATAGGTAATGTTCATGTGATTCGAAAAATAGCCTTGAGCTTCTTATAATATGCCTAATAAGTTTCAAGTTTACTCACGGCGGCAAGAGAACAAAATCCCAGAAACATAGACTATTATGTGACCAGGAATTTGTTCTTTTATAGAGTGTTAGTTAAGCACTTGACAGGAGTGTGTATGGCCGTCTGGGTAATTTAAATTCAAGGATATTTGCTACAGCATCGATAACCGGGTCATTATTATCATCAATAAAGAAGTGGCTACCTTCAAAAATGATGACTTTTTTATCTTGCTCGAAAAAATCAAACCAGGAATAAAGCTCTTGTTCTGCTACCAGAGCATCATTTGCTCCGCCGAATACCGTTAGGGGGCAAGTCAAAGATGCTGTACCAGAATAGTAATACTCCTCTGATATTTTAAAATCAGCTTTTATGGCAGGTAAAATCAGTGAGAGTAATTCATCATTATCAATAATCTCTTGATTAATGCGTCCAAATTCCTGCAATGCAATAGTAAAATCTTTATCTTTTAGAGCACTTATCGGTTTTCGGATAGCGGGAACTTGCGGCCCCCTGCTACCTGAGGCGATAAATTCAATGGGTAATGACAATGATTCTACATCGATTTTTCTTAACAGTTCAAAAGCTATCCGGCTGCCTAAACTGTGTCCTAAAAAGATGTATGGTATATTCAATAGTGGCTTAATATTGACATATAAGTCTTCAACCAGGCTTTTCATATCGTTATAAGGCTTTTCCTTGAATCTTGCTCCCTTACCTGGTGGTTGAATAACTAAAAATTCAACGTTTGCTCTGATTTTTCTGGCAAAAGGAACAAAAGTTGAGCTGCCGCCTCCGGCATAAGGAAAACAAAATATCCTGATGTCTGGATTAAAAACATGATTGAGTTTAATAAAACAAGGGGAGTAGTCTTTGTTCACAATCGGATCCCATTATTATTTTTTTAGGTAGATTAAAATAAGCAGATTTGATTATTTTTGGTTTCTCATTAGCAGAATGCTACCGTCCCTGGAGCATACTATCCAATATTAAAATATAATTCTTTTTGGGGTTTTTTATTATGGTAATAAGATTTTATGAAATGAGACAGAAAAAATAGCTTTGGGATTATCCTATTGAATATAATGTCTTTTATATTCTTGCTGAATGGGTGGCAACCCCCCAGTAAACTACACTGATATGCTTTTTTGTAATATCAAACACTGAATAACTACAATTTTGTCGATGATATTGAGTTGTGTCTTCCCGTAAATTATCTTCTTTTAACTGCCATATCAGTGATTGTTGTATACGGTCGTGTGTAATCAAGCATACGATTTTATCTCTGCTATTCATCACTAAACTTTGCATATAACTGATGTCCCTTTGCGCTACTTCAATGGCTGATTCTCCCTCAGGTATAACTATCGTTGGATTGCACAATCAAAAATAACCACTATATTTAATATTTAATCAATGTGATTTTAAGCTGGAAATCTATATTCTCACAAATAGTTAGTTAACGTTATCAACTTATTGATATTCATGTTACCACTCATACAGTATTGTGAAAAATAATTTTGATGCAATGTTATAGCAGTGATAACCGTTTAATTTTCCTGATTATGTCAATCATTCTATGGCAAGCGCCAGATAACACTCAGTTCATTTGTCATTTTGATAGGAAAACATCATGAAGGTATTGATAGCAAAAAACGAAGTGGGTACAAGGCATCATAGCTACTATATCGAAAATGCAGTACACCGCTTGGCAGATAAATTAATTGAACGGGACGTTGACGTTGTTATTGCAGACTCTTTTGATGACAGTTATACGATAATTGCAGCCAACGAGCCGTTTGATTGTTTAATGGTAAGTTGTGCATTGATGGATGATGACTTATTTCAGCAAATCCAAAAATTACTGAATAAACTGTTTGAGCGTCAAGAAAATGTACCAGTATTTCTATTAAGCGATCGGGAAAAAGCTGTATTTTTATTAAATCATGAGATGTTGGAACAATTAACCGAATTTGCCTGGATACTTGAAGATTCCTCAGATTTTATTGCCGGCAGGGCTATTGCAGCGATGCATCGTTATCGCCAACAATTATTACCGCCATTGATGTCAGCGTTGATGAATTACAGAAAAGTCTATGAATATTCCTGGGCAGCGCCAGGGCATCAGGGTGGTGTTGGGTTTAATAAAACACCTGTTGGTCGCATTTATCATGATTACTACGGAGAGAATCTTTTCCGTACGGATATGGGCATTGAGCGATCTTCACTGGGGTCGCTGTTGGATCATAGTGGGGCGTTTGGCGAGAGTGAAAAAAACGCTGCCAGAGTATTTGGTGCAGACCATTCTTTTTCTGTTGTTGTCGGTACTTCAGGCTCTAACCGTACCATAATGCAAGCCTGCATGACAGAAGATGACATCGTTATCATCGACCGTAATTGTCATAAATCCATTGAGCAGGGGCTTATTTTGACAGGGGCAAAGCCTGTCTATATGCTGCCGAGCCGTAACCGATATGGCATTATTGGCCCCATTTATCCGCAGGAGATGGAGACGAAGACACTCCAGAGAAAGCTGAAACAGAGTCCACTAACTAAAGATAAAGTGAAGCAAAAACCTGTTTATACCGTTGTGACGAATTGTACTTATGATGGTGTTTGCTATAACGCCAAACATGTACAAAACCTGCTGGATAAAAGTGTCGATAGAATACATTTCGATGAAGCATGGTATGGTTATGCCCGTTTTAACCCTATCTATCATGATCATTATGCTATGCGGGGTGATCCTAAAAAGCATAAAGGGCCAACCGTTTTTGCCACTCATTCATCTCATAAGCTATTGAATGCCCTTTCGCAAGCCTCTTTCATTCATGTCCGTGATGGCCGTAATCCGATTGATTTTTCAAGATTTAATCAAGCTTATATGATGCATGCGACAACATCACCTTTGTATGCGATCTGTGCTTCAAATGACGTTGCTGTCTCAATGATGGATGGTAACAGTGGTTATTCTTTGACACAGGAAGTGATTGAGGAAGCAGTCGATTTTCGTCAGGCATTGGCGCACCTGTATCGGGATTTTGCTAAAAAGGGCGATTGGTTCTTTAAACCCTGGAATCAGGAGAAAGTGACAGATCCTGCGACTGGTAAGAAAATTGCTTTTGCTGATGCACCAAAAGAGTTACTGACCAAAGAACAAAGCTGCTGGAGGATGGAGCCGGGCGATAGTTGGCATGGGTTTGAGGATTTGCCCAATGACTGGAGTATGCTTGATCCTATCAAAGTCAGCATCCTGACACCGGGTATGGGAGATAATGGTAAGTTATTATTAACCCGGTGTGCAAATACCCATACTCCCATCATGCAGCATAATTAATTTTGGGGTGCAGAAAAAAGCGAGCAACATGTTTATTTCTTCTTTGCAGCTTCCTGAGATGACTTTTTGTCTTTTTTTCTAATTCTTGCTGATTTCTTGCGGGCGATGAGTGGCGAAGAGCACTTTTCAAATCGCCATTAAGGTA
>NZ_JBFPEZ010000054.1:0-22517 GCF_040838225.1 Xenorhabdus sp. SGI246 | reverse complement strand
TAATGCACTCTGGACAATTGCTCTGGTTCGTAATGGAACGGTTTTTCAGGAGATTAAAAAACGAATGGGTGCCTTTAGAGGGATAGGCAAATTTTATGGCAGCCAGATATTCAATCATTCAGTATATAACAGGTTATTACAGTCAGCTTCGCCCTCACTGGTATAACAACGGATTCACCCCCAATGAATCAGAAAGATTATTTTGGGAAGCCTCTAAGTCAGTGACCAATTTTTATTGACCACTTCAGGCAAGCTGGCTGATTGGGTCATGCAGCAACTTGAACGAAAACACTCCAATGTAGTGACT
This sequence comes from Xenorhabdus sp. SGI246, assembly GCF_040838225.1. Classification (NCBI taxonomy): domain Bacteria; kingdom Pseudomonadati; phylum Pseudomonadota; class Gammaproteobacteria; order Enterobacterales; family Morganellaceae; genus Xenorhabdus; species Xenorhabdus sp. SGI246. The sequence goes on along the minus strand of NZ_JBFPEZ010000054.1, from coordinate 22,210 downwards.
TGTGCACTGGCGAATAAATTTGCCCGGATAGCTTGGGCAATCACGACGCAACACACGGTATTTGACGCCTGATATGCACCATAATTAATACATTTGAACATGACTCCACTGGTTTTGCGGAGACTGATGACATAAACGGCCTATCGGCCTGATGAGAAATCTAAAGGTTAAGATGGATTATTAAAGCCGAGTGGTTTTTTAGTAACATCAGGCGCGGAACTCATCGAGGCGCAGGCATCCTTGCCTATAGTGACGCCGGATAGATTTAAGCAGGCCAAAATTTCATCAAAATGAGTGTTGCAAAAAAGAGGGTGACCATAGATTTAACCTTTCATATGGAAAAATAAATACTATCATAATTTATTTGTGCAATATAAAACTATACTCTTATTCATGATTGTGAAATCATTAATAATATATTTAACCATCATATAATAACTAATTTTATTATATGTTTTGTGTTTATATTGAGGTTGATTATATCATTGATTTTATTATATTTATTTTTATGTGGCTTAAGTAATGAGTATTCAACTTAAATATATTGTTAGTTGAAAAATGATAATAATATATTGATATATAAAGAAAAGGGTGTGTTATTTTATTTCAAATAGATTTTTATTATTTTTTTATTATTCAATACCCTACTACGTATAGAGTGTTTATGATATTAATAAAAAATGTGAAAATAGTAACTGAAGTATTTAATTGGTTGTGATATATATTTTAAAATTAAATTTGGCATGATGATATATTATTTAAATGCAAGAAGAATAAAAACAATAATGGTAATTTATGATGGTATCTCAGTATTGACGAAAATCGTATGATAAACGATATTAAAGTTATGAACGCAGAGGGAACATAAAAATACAGAATAAGTATTGATAAATACAAAAAATTTTTTATAAAAAGCAAAGTATTGGTGATTTGGAAGGTAGTACCATAGTTTGAAAAGATAATGAAATATATGGTAATGATTAATTGAAAGAAAATTGTTAATTGCAATAATGATTAAATTTAAGAGTATCGACATAGAATTTATTTTTATAAAAAGTTATAATAAATTTGAGGGCTCTTAAAATGAGTATATCAGTTAAAGTTTTAGCCGGGAGATATCCTCCTTTTTCCCTCATTGAAAAATTAATAAATTAAAATGCCAATGAGTTAATTATATATTACTACCCAAAATGGAGATTGGCTAATATTTTATAAGGACGGGGGATAAATATCACGAAAAATGGATTAAATGAATTTTTTCGAAAATACCGTGATTGTAAAACACCTAATTAATTATTTAATGGAGCATGTAATTATTTATCTTATTCATAATGTTGTTGCAATTATTATTTGTATATAAACGCTATAATTTTTTCATTTTTTTAATGATCTTAATTAAATTATTTTTGAATAAGTAATTTTAATGATATTGTGCCTGTCTGCTTTGAAATTAAATTTAATCGATGATGTGTTATATAGATGTGTTATATGTGGTAATTGATTATTTTTAATTTTGATTCAAGTATTATTTTTTGAAAGGATATTAAGTTTCTCTATTATCCGTGCTCATATACAGGATCTTAAAAATTAAGCCTTTCAAAACACGCTTCCAATGTCTTGTTTTTACATGACTTTCTTTGTCGGGTTTTGAAGGCATTCCGGCATAAATAATCCTTGGCTTTTTCCAGCCAAAAACAGGTTTCCGACCATGCCCTTTGTAGCAGGTTTTCAATTATTGGCCGCAACCAGATATCCGTATTTTGCGCCGCTTTAAGTAAGGAAACCGCCGGAAATAATCGTCTTGCCATTGTCCGTCTGACCAGTAAGGTGAGCAGACTTGACCAGATAAGTCCGGTGACTAACGAGTCTTTCCGGGTGGCAAAACCTTGCCAGTTTGTGTGGGATTTCAACTCCTTAAATAACAGCTCGACCTGCCATCGACAGCGATAAATATCCATCACATCATTAGGTGTAAATTCTTCCGCCGGTAAATTCGTCAGCCAAATACAAAACCGTTTTTCCTCCTTAAGCCAACGGCGGATAATGCGAAATTCATAACCGTTACGCTGACAATGCAAATCTAACACTTCAGAGCGGTGAATTCTGCGCGTGACCGTTTTTAACCTTTTTCCTGCCAGTTTAGGTAACAATTTTCCTTGTCCATTGTGGGCGGCGACAATCAGGGGATTGAGGGATTTTTTCCCTCTGACAATAAATGAAGCACCTGAATGCGAGAGTTGTTCAAAATAGTCAAAATCAGGATACCCCGCATCAGCAAGCAGAAGTTGTCCCTTCAATTCGGCCGGAGCAGGCAAATAAGCGCGTTCCGCTGCGGTATCTGCTGTAACGGTCATTGCTGTTGGTGTTTGACTGAATAATGACATTGTTATATGACATTCAACGGCGGCAGCGGTTGTTTTGAAGCGATAAGGAAAGACTTCAGCGAGAGCAGGATGAACCTGAAATGAGCGGCCATCTTGTAAAATAACATTTTGAAATTTAGCCAATTTTTTAGGTATCGCTACTTGTTTTTCAACCCACTGAGCCATAAAAAATCGGACGATGATTTTAATAAACGCCTCAAAAGCCGGTTTGCGTAATTGATTATAAAAAGGCCGGTAACTGACTTGCTGGGCGTCGGGGCATAGGCCGTTATACTTCTGATGTCATTGGGCAATGGCGTTAATTTTACCGGTACTGAGTGCAGAAATCAGACTGAGGATCAACGTGCGTGGCTCAATATTTCTGACACGTTGGGTGAACCCACAGCCAAAGGCTATTTTATTCAAAGAAACGTCACTGAATAATTGCATTAACTGGTGTTTTATAGCAATAATCGTCATAGGCTTCATCCGGGGTTTTTGATATTTGTTTGGCGACGATAATCAGATCATAAATGAAGCCTTTTTTCTATCTAAAATATACGGTTACTGCTTAAGATCCTGTATATGAAATAGGTTAGGTCGGCGAGTGAATTTTTATATTATTTCTGATGACTTAGACCCATTCAGAAAAATACCAACTAATATACCCAATCCAGAAGAGCTGGAAAAATATCTTGGGTTGCCTATAAATAAAGTCCCTGATCCAAATGCCTATTTCTGAAAAAACTGGGAAAGTGCTCGAGCATATTAAAATAACAAATATTAATCCTGACAAGGGAGAGATAAGTTATTATATACCTTCAGATGAAATTGTTAATAAGCCTGGGTATGAATATGGTATAGAACTTCAGGAGTTTTATCAAGGAGAGATTTTAGATCAAGAACAAACAGTATCAGTATTGAATGGGAAGGCTAAACTTCAATGGAAAGCCGATTGGAGTATGCGCCTACTATGTAGGAATATTCATTTTGAAATGCATGGTGAAGATTTAATTGATTCAGCAACGGTTTCACGACAAATTTTTGAATTATTACATAAGCCTATTCCTACTCTTTACAAATATGGACTTTTTCTAGATTCTAGTGGAAAAAAAATATCCAAATCAAAAGGTAATGGTTTTTCTCTGAATGATGCTAAAAATCTTTTAACAAAAGATGCCATTAAAATTTATTTATCAAAGGATCCTAAAAAATCAACTAAATTTTATATAGAGCAATCGCCTAGATTAAATGATCAGGTTAATATATTAAAAAATAATAAAAAACGATTGTCTTTTTTAAAGATTTCAAATATTTTAAAAGCATCAAACCCAATGAGTATTTCTGCAGCTAAAAAATTCCTTGATTTATATTTAAGAGAAGGAGAGGTTATATCAGAAAAAAAATTGATTATTAGTTATAATTATTACTTAAAAACTAAAGATAACAATAACAAGAAAAATGGTTTGAAAACAAATGAAGAAAATGAATATTTTTCTAGTGTAGTTAACTATATAAAGAAGAATAACCATTCATCTAAAAAAGATATTTTGGATTTCATATTTTATTCGTATGGAAAATACTTTATGGATGTAGGTTATCCTCAAATATGCTTGTTACTTTATAGGGGGCTTTTTGGTGTTACTTATGGCCCTAAAATTAAAACATGGATAGAAGTAAATAAGTTAGAAGATATTATTGAATGTTTTGAAAATCCAATTAAAATAAAAGAAGAAATAGTGGGAGGAACAGAAGGAAATAAAATAGAACATGCTAGCATAGAAAGTTTTATTGGAAAAATTTCACATGAGGAAAATGATTTAAATATGGTAATGTTATTCGGAAAGATTAATTTTAAAGATGTCAAGAAAAAATGTTCTGAACTATCTAATGAATTGAAAAAGAATAGACATGTATTAATTAATGCTTTCTCTGAGTATCAATGTAGGAGCGTTACTGAAGATGAAATCTATCGTTCAATAGACGTTCTGGATAATATTGAAAAAAATGAATCTTTTTTTCAAGAAAAAATTTATGGTGTCACTTCATTTCTACCTTTGAATCAACCAATTTACGCATCCGTATGCTTTGGTTTTATACCTTCTTTAATGGCAGTAAATGCTTGTATTCGTCCTCCTACTGCAATGCATTATCATTATAAAAAATTTGAAAATGTCATTGATATGTCAAAAATATCTGAATCATTTTCAGTTTCTTATGAAGATAAAGAATTATTTTTAAGTAAAAGGGTGAAAATTACAGATGCTGTGATTTTTACAGGTACACCAGAAAATGCGATTAAGGTTCGTAAGCATTTTAGAAAAAATACATTGTTTATATTAAATGGAGCTGGACATAATCCTCTTATTATATCAAAGGATGCAGATATAGATTTAGCTATCGAAAGTATTAAACGTGTTGTACTCTATAATCAAGGGCAAGATTGTGCAGGTCCTAATTCTATATTAGTGCACGGCGATATATATGATTTGGTTAAGGATAAGTTAATTGTTTCTTTAAAAGAAGTTGAGGGTAAAGTAGGACCTTATTCTGACTATGATAATATAGTAGGTCCTAATAGTGACATTGATCATAGTGTAAAAATTGCCACAATGTTTAAAATAAATAGAGATTATTGTACCTACGGAGGAGAAATAAACCCGATAAATGGTATGATAAAACCAACTGTATTTGAAAAGCCTCTTTCTTTGGGGGGTAATTACAAAGAATTTTTTGCTCCAGTTTTCTTTTTGCAAAGGTATAACCTAGATAAAGATTTAGAGGGTTATTTTTCTCATCCAAGTTATGCAGCTAATGCTATGTACATTTCTTTATTTGGTACAAGTGATTATATTAACCAGCAATTAAATAAAAAGTTACACTTACCAGACAGTATTCTTCACAATACTGATTTACATCTGGAGGAACATGGCTATCTCCCATATGGCGGGCAGGGACCTGCAGCGTCATGTCTTTGGTATGATGGTAATAGAATTAACGGAAGTACACTACCACAAAGAGATATATATCAATATCTAGTTGAACCATATAACAGGTAAAAAATAAAAATGACTGCCAACTTTAATAAATCATATGTGGTGTCCATTATATTGAGTGCGTCTCTCGTAGGATTAGCTATGGGATATACGTTACCAATGGTCAGTTTAAAGCTGGCAGGACAAAATCACACTCCAATTATAACGGGAATAATATCCGCTCTTCCAGCTGTAGGGATGCTTGTTTCCGCCATATTGACACCAATACTTACTCGTTTGTTTAAATTAAATAAGATATTAAGTTTTAGTTTATTATTGCTGGCAGTTTCTACATTTTTGTCTACTTACTTAAACCAAGTATATTATCTTGCTATTCCAAGATTTTTAATGGGGTTTGCTTGTGGTGTTATTGTCGTTGTTGGAGAATCTTGGATTAGCGATAATGCCCATGATAAATACAAAGGAACTCTGATGGGATTATACACTTCAGTATTCACGGGGTGTCAATTGTTGGGGCCATTATTGATTTCTATCGTTGGCATTATCTCACTTATTCCTTCAATTTTACTGGGTATATTTTCGTTTCTTTGTATTTTCCTGATTTTAATAAATCCTTCCGTATCACTATCACAATCGACAGAAAAAAATGAAGAAATAAGATATTCTGTCTTACCATTAGTTATGTCTGCACCTTGTCTTATGATGGGTGTTTTTTGTTTTTCTTTTTTTGATGCAACGACATTATCCATGTTTCCACTTTATGGTTTGTCACTGGGAATACCCGAAAAAATTACCATTACGCTGATAACTGTGATTTTTTTAGGCGATGCAATTCTTCAAGTTCCTATAGGATGGCTGGCAGATAAAACTAACCATCAAAAAATGCACATGATTTGTGGCGTGGTTTTCATTCTTTCCTTATTGGCATTGCCGTTTACTGTAAATTCTATCTTTTTATGGCTTGATGTCATCATTATGGGAGCATTTGGAGGCGGGATTTATACCTTATCATTGGTGAGAGCGGGGAAAAAATATTCAGGACAGACATTAATTACCATAAATTCTCTATTTGGTATCATTTGGGGTATAGGCAGTCTGACAGGGCCTTTAATGACTGGAGTTGCAATGGATATATTTAATGAAAAAGGATTCATTATTATTCTTGTTTTGGTCGGGTTTTTGTTCATGTTTTCTCACTTGCTTCCTAAAAAGCCTATCGTTCTGCTTAAGGAGTGAAGGGTGAATTTATCAAGCGATTAAGAAGATTTATGAGCCTATAGATTTCAAGATGCAGCCAACAAAGCTGCAACTTGAAATATGAAAGGTAAACTTAATGCGTCGCACCACCGATTACAACAATATCTGATTTATTTTTCCACGCCACTTCAATAGCTGTTTTTAACGCTATCATCATGACTTCCAGAGACATACTTGGCATATCAGTATATTTCACAGCTTGTTTTGGTAAATAAGGAACATGGATAAATCCTCCACGAACAGCAGGATATTTATGTGACAGGTAATGTAATAAGCCATACATCACATGATTACAGACAAAAGTACCGGCTGTTTGAGAGACAGAAGCTGGAATACCTGCTGCCTTCAGTTCATTGACCATTGCTTTGATAGGGAGGCTGGAGAAATAAGCTGCAGGGCCTCCGGCAATAACCGGGGTATCAATTGGCTGTTTACCTGCATTATCAGCAATTCTGGCATCGTTGATATTGATTGCAACCCGCTCTACGCTGATATTTGGCCTGCCTCCTGCCAGCCCGATGGAAATCACCATTTCCGGCTGATGCTTATCAATGGCGGCGTAAAGCTGTTCCAGTGAAGTATCAAAAATACAGGAGAGTTGTTGAGTTTCAATATTTGCATCGGCAATTTGGTTGCCTTGCAGTGGTTTTATTGCTTCCCATGAAGGATTGATGATTTCGTTCCCAAAAGGCTCAAAACCAGTGATTAAAATTGTTTTCATAGCTGTTTCCTGTCGTTATTTTATAAATATGTATTTATGACTAATGTATTTATAACTAATTGTCTTATATGAACATCAGGAAATAGAGCAAAAACACATTGGTAATCAGTAAGGTGCATCCAGTAGGAATTTGCACCTTAATAACGGCATTTCGATCAGGTAACTCCAATAGCGCGGCAGGGACGAGATTAAAATTTGCTGCCATTGGTGTCATCAACGTACCACAATAGCCGGAAAACATCCCAATTGCTGCCATCACTGCCGGATTGCCTCCATGTTGCAAGATCAGAATAGGAATACCAATCCCCGCTGTCACAATGGGAAAAGCAGCAAAAGCATTTCCCATGATCATGGTCAGTAACGCCATGCAAAATACATAAGCCATTGCAGCGATAAATCGGTTATCGACAGCCAGATAACTCTCCGTCAGATGGGAAATAATCGTGCCCACTCCTGCGGCAGTAAACAGTAATCCGAGAGTTGCCAAAATTTGCGGTAAAATGAACACACAGCCGATAGAGTCCAACAATCGACGAGTTTCTTGCATAGGCTGCATGATTTTTTCATGGGTAATGTATATGGCGATGACCAATGCGATCAGACAGCCAAGGCTAATAGAAAACAGTGTAATCAACGTCGTATGATTACCTTCGCCGAAAATTGCTTGTTCTAATCCTGGGACATGATTGAACAGCAGGACGCCAATCATAGTGATAACGGGAATAAGCAGAGCAGGTAAAAATAAGCGATTGCCGAGACGAGCTGCACTTTCCTGCCGCTGTTTGGGTGTAGATTGGTGGTAATGACCTAAACGTACTCCACCAAACCCAGCTAGCAAAGCCATTACAACCACCAGAATTCCTACTCCGATATGAACAATTTTTGTCGTATGAGTTTCGTCGCTGATCCAGATACCTAACAGACGGTAGCTCCAGTCTCCCAATAGAAAAATAAAGCCATAAAGTCCCCAAAACAGGCCGGTAGTCAAGCGACGGGGATTGGCTTTATCGCGCCAGGACATCACAGTAATAATAAGTAAAATAACACCCGCTAAATAGTAGAGATACTGTAATTGAAACATTATCTTGCCTCCTTACTGGCCTGCTTTATCGGGTTTAAAGGTGCATGGTTCAGGGAAGCAATTTCTTTGGCAAGCTGATTATCAAGGCGATATAGCCTAATTGAATGGATTAAAAAAGCACAAACAGCGGTCGGAATACCCCACATGGCGATATGCAGAGGTTCAGTCTGGATGCCAGCGGAGTTCAGCATAAAATTGTGCATAAAAATAATGGCACCGAATGCGACAAAGATATCTTCACCGAAAAATAATCCGGTATTATCCGTTGCAGCGGACATAGCACGGATTCGGTAACGGACATGGTCAGGCAAATCACCATATTGATTCTCGGCAGCCCCTTCTGCCATAGGCGCCAACAGTGGACGAACCATTTGTGGATGCCCGCCCAGACTGGTTAACCCCAGAGCAGCAGAGGTTTCACGTATAAATAAATAGATGATCAATAGACGTCCTGTTGTGGCGCTCTTGATATGGGCAATTGTACGTTGAGCTTGTTCTTTTAACCCATGTCTTTCCAGCAGGCCGATGATGACTAAAGGCAGTAAAATAGTCAGAGATAGATTCAGTGTATTAAGAAACCCGGAGCCGAGTTTTTCCAGAATATCGAGGATTGGCATACCGGCGGCTAACCCAGTAACCAGCCCTGCAATTGTTACAATCAAAACAGGATTAAGCCTCAGAATAAAACCGACTATGATGACTGCGATCCCGATTAAGGGCCAGAAATTGATTGTGTTCTGCATCTTTTACTTCCCTTTTGGATAAATGAAGTATTGTTCTATTGTTGGTTTAAATCGCATAGATTGTTGTCTTATTGTTTTAAATTGTTGAACAATAAATAGGTTGCGATCAAAGAATGATCAATGCAAATTTGCATCAGATTGCAAAAATGGAATGCAGATCACTTATTGGTTGAAAAACAGTTTAATTAATGGCGCTATTTTGCTAGCTGGCTAGAGGTAAAACGTCTGGTTGGCAGAAAAGATCCGGTAATCCTCTCTAAGATCAATATCCGTGACATTACACGGACATTCTGTTGTGAGTATTGCCAATATTTGAAATTCAAATAAAAATACGGCTTTCAGGTTGTAAAAACCTTTCAGGTACATAGAGATCGAAATTATTTAATCGACAGTATTCTTCCAATTGTTGAGCGGAACTAACACCAATTTTTCTATATATTTGTGCTGTATAGTTTTCAACAGTACGATAGGGTAATCCCCCCTAAAAATCGGAGTGTTCATAAGTAGAATTTTCTCATACGCTTCCAACATTTCCGAAAATGATTAAACTTTTTAAGTATCCGTTGGATATAAAAGAATCAATATGGATATTTGTTGTTCTGATTTTACTGACAGAATTAATGCGTGAACATTTGATAACTGCATGTAATATTTCCAAATTGAGAATATTTTCTTGTTATCAAAGGAGATTAATGTCCTAGTATAGATATCTTAGTATCTTATACCAGCACTAACTCCAGGGAAATTTTTTAAAAAAATATAAAAATGAATCTAAATAAGATATAAAAATAGTGTTGTAATTAATCAATATGAGGGAGGATAGGACTATTTCTACCACTTTAGTCTTATACAAAAATCACTGAAACTAATAACATGAAACTTTTCACAAGAAAAGTTTCAGGTATATTCATAGGATTAAAACAGAGCTATTAATACTTTGTTTTTTATTTTCAAGGCGCTAATTCAGACAAACCTGCGACTGCTTTTTCTAGGTACTGACGGGGGCAGCCTAGGTTAATTCGGATAAATCCTTTTCCTTTATCACCAAAACTACATCCCATTGAAACAGCGACTTGGGCTTTTTGTATTAATACTTGTTGCAACGTATTATCATCTAAGTCTAAATTTCGACAATCCAGCCAGGCCAGATATGTACCTTCTGATTTGATCATTCGGCACCAAGGAGCAGAAGATGCTAAAGCTTGTTCTAACTCTTCAAAGAGGTGAACAAGATGATTAAATGGTGTAGGTAATTCTTTTTCAGTATACCCTGTAACATCAAAATCGTCAGATAAATTATTTAATTTAATAAACACCTTGTTTGCATATATAAGATGGAGTTTCTTATCTTTTACAGACCATGATTCATGACTTTTATCCCACATATTTGTTAACTGAGGAGTGATTTGACTCATTATATAACCTTTAATAATTATTGGATGTTTTTTCTATAATTTTAATTGATCTTCAAACGAAAATATTCTTAATTCACACGAGGATAACTCGTTCATTTCAGCCGGAATGTGAGAAGAGCTTATTATTCATGTAACAGGTTTCATGAAGTGTGAAAATGTGACTATTGTCATGATTTTTACCTTGCGTGGTAATCTTCCAATCACAACTATATTGGCTAGGTTAGCAGGCTTAATGCTTAATGAGAAAAACCGTCACAAATAGCCCCTACTCAAAAATGGAGTTATTTATGACGGTCTGAGAAGAATTTAATTGAATCAGACTTTAATGAACTGTTTATTATCCAATACCTTGGAGACTTCTTTATTGAGTATATTCAACAGAAGAATCGAACGGGTTTCTCCATCCGGTTCATTATAAATGGCCTGAATACCTTCAAAAATACCTTCAGTTATCAGTACAGTATCACCAGAAACAGGGGTTTCTGGTGCAGTAAACTCCTGTTCAGTTGCGCTCATTAACTCATCAATTAACTGTTGTGGAACAACAGCGGGGTACGTGCTGAAGCGGATAAAATGATTGACTCCACGTGTTGAGTTGACGGTAGTGGTATGAATAACCTCCGGATCAAAATTCACAAAAAGGTAATTCGGAAAGAGGGGTTCGGTTACGGTTGCCCTTTTACCTCGAACGATTTTTTCAATTTTGGCTGTGGGTGTCAGGCAAATAACATCCTGTCGCTCCAGGTTTTCTATCGCCCGAGAGATTTGCCCGCGTTTACAGTAAAGAAGATACCAGTTTCCCATAATATTCCGACTCCATTACACAATGTACTTAGCATAACAAAACCGATATACCAGGATCATCTATAAAGTGAAGCATAACAAAACTGATATACAAGGATCACCTATAAAGTGAAAATGCGTTTAGGGGGAAAACATGGTTTTATAGCCAGTAGGTGTTTGTTACCAGTAAAAGTTCATGTTTTATAGCATTTAACTATACATTGACCAATTTTATGTATATTTATGAATTTATTTTGTTTTTATAGATGAAATTAACAAAGGATTTACTATTAAAATCAATTGAATTATATCAATAGGTATATCGAAAAAATCCATGCTAGAAGAATAGCACTATTTTTTTAGTGGCAGTTTTAGTGACAGAAATGGAAGGTTTAAAACCTTTCAGTGTAATGTAGAGTTTTCTGAACAATTTGATAAACAGGTGGAGTCTGAGTAATGTTTCATTGTATCTCAGCAACCTAATCCACAAGATTACAATAAACTCATTGATTTTTAGTAGGTTATGGGTTTACCTTGTAACCTTTATGGGAAGGCTTATAATGTCTCTCCCTCCTTGCAAATCGGTACAATTAAATAAGATGAAATACCGCGATCTAAGAGACTTTCTTTCCCTGCTAGAGCAATCTGGTGAATTAAAACGAATTCGTATGGAAGTTGATCCTTATCTGGAAATGACAGAAATCGCGGATCGTACTCTTCGTGCCGATGGTCCTGCTTTATTGTTTGAGAATCCAAAAGGATATTCAATGCCGGTTTTATGTAATCTGTTCGGTACTCCTAAACGGGTTGCAATGGGAATGGGGCAGGATGATGTTAAGGCACTACACGATGTTGGCAAATTACTGGCTTTTCTTAAAGAGCCTGAGCCACCGAAAGGTTTTCGTGACCTGGTAGAGAAGCTGCCAAAATTCAAACAAGTTTTGAATATGCCAACTAAGCGCCTTAGTTTTGCGCCTTGTCAGGAACAGGTTTGGGAGGGGGATGAAGTTGATTTGACCCGTATTCCTGTGATGCACTGCTGGCCCGAAGATGCCGCTCCTCTAATAACATGGGGGCTGACTGTAACCAAAGGGCCAAATAAAGAGCGTCAGAATCTGGGCATCTATCGTCAGCAGGTTTTGGGGAAAAATAAACTTATCATGCGGTGGTTATCACACCGTGGTGGTGCGCTTGATTTTCAGGAATGGTGTCAGGCTCATCCAGGCGAACGATTCCCCGTTGCTGTTGCACTGGGAGCTGATCCTGCCACAATCTTGGGAGCTGTCACCCCTATCCCTGATACGTTGTCTGAATATGCTTTTGCCGGGCTGTTACGTGGACATAAAACAGAAGTAGTGAAATGTTTATCCAATGACTTAGAAGTGCCTGCTAGTGCTGAAATTATCCTTGAAGGGTATATCGAGCCGGGTGAAATGGCTCCAGAAGGGCCATACGGTGACCACACTGGTTATTATAATGAAGTAGATATGTTCCCAGTGTTGACCGTCACACATATTACTCAGCGCAGTGATGCCATCTATCACTCCACTTATACAGGGCGTCCACCAGATGAACCTGCTGTATTGGGGGTAGCATTGAATGAAGTGCTGGTCCCAATTCTACAAAAGCAATTTCCTGAAATTGTCGATTTTTATCTACCGCCGGAAGGATGTTCTTATCGGCTTGCTATCGTGACGATGAAAAAACAATATGCAGGGCATGCCAAGCGAGTCATGATGGGGGTTTGGTCATATTTGCGACAATTTATGTACACAAAATTTGTTATTGTCTGCGATGATGACATTAATGCGCGAGATTGGAATGATGTCATCTGGGCAATAACGACGCGAATGGACCCGCAACGGGATACTGTCTTAATGGAAAATACACCAATCGACTATCTCGATTTTGCATCACCGGTTTCTGGGCTTGGCTCAAAAATGGGATTGGATGCAACAAATAAATGGCCGGGAGAGACACAAAGGGAGTGGGGGCGTCCGATAGTCATGAGTGATGAAATCCGGGCCCGTGTCGATGAGATTTGGGATCAATTAGATATTTTGAAGCGATAAGAGGGAACGCATGACAACACTAAGCTGTAAAGTAACATCGGTTGACTCCATTACAGATACAGTTTATCGGGTTCGTTTATTACCTGATTCGCCTTTTTCTTTTCGTGCAGGGCAATACCTTATGGTGGTTATGGATGAGCGGGACAAACGCCCTTTCTCCATGGCATCACCGCCATCAGAAAAACAGACGATTGAATTGCATATAGGTGCTTCTGAATTAAATCTGTATGCAATGGCGGTGATGGACAGGATCCTGGATCAGAAAGTTATTGATATTGATATTCCACACGGGAAAGCATGGTTTCGTGAAGATAGTAAAAACCCGATGCTATTAGTTGCAGGAGGAACAGGGTTTTCTTATACCCGTTCTATCTTACTGGCCGCATTAGAAAAAGATCCTAACCGCGAAATTGCAATTTACTGGGGTGGCCGCGAATTGCAGCATCTCTACGATTTAGAAGAATTGCAGGCACTGAGTGAATGTTATCCTAATTTAACTGTTGTTCCTGTAGTTGAACAGATTGATGGGAATTGGAATGGAAGAACGGGGACTGTATTAAGTGCCGTTCTGGAAGATTTTGGCAGTTTGGCCCCGTATGATATCTATATAGCAGGCCGTTTTGAGATGGCTAAAATTGCCCGTGAACGGTTTTGTAGTGAACGTGATGCTTGCATCGATCGCATGTATGGTGATGCATTCGAGTTTATCTGAGCCAATCGCCATACTTCTCACCACTTTTCAGGTGTCCCGAGTATTCACCCCCCAGTCACATAGTTAGCTATGCCTCTGGGGAATCATCTGATTACTATCCTGATACACAATTTGAATCTATTAAGTATTTGAATCTATTAAATATAAGAAATAAAAAAACCCGCCCCTGACAGGCGGGAAACTACGGCAACAACTTATTAGAGTGATGCAATAGATAAGACAGACAAGGGGAAAATACGCATAAATAATCGTCAGATAACTCCAATAACTCAACAACTAGATCCTTTCAATAATCGTGGCAATGCCTTGTCCCAACCCTATACACATTGTTGCCAACCCGAATTGGACATCTCTACGCTCCATTAAGTTCAGCAAGGTTGTAGTGATACGAGCACCAGAGCAACCCAGTGGGTGGCCGAGAGCAATAGCACCGCCATTCAGGTTGATTCTGTCGTCCATGCTATCCAGCAATTTCAGACCTTTCATACAAGCCAGAGATTGAGCTGCAAATGCTTCGTTTAACTCAATCATGCCAATATCTGAAAGGTTCAAGCCTGCTTTTTTCAATGCCATTTGTGTCGCAGGTACAGGCCCATAACCCATGATAGAAGGATCACAGCCGACAACTGCCATTGAACGGATACAAGCACGGGGTGTTAACTCTAGTTCACGAGCTTTACTTTCACTCATGATTAACATCGCAGATGCACCATCTGAAAGCGCGGAAGAGTTGCCTGCGGTCACACTACCTGTGACGGGATCAAAGACAGGACGTAGGGCAGCCAAGTCTTTCAGGTTAGTATCGGGGCGGATTACTTCATCAAAATCAATGAGTTTCAGATTACCATCAGCATCATGCCCTTGGATTGGCGCGATTTCACCAGCAAAGGCTTTTGACTCTGTCGCTTGTGCAGCGCGCTGGTGTGAACGCATGGCGAATTCATCCTGCATTTCGCGGCTGATACCGTGCATTTTCGCCAGCATTTCAGCGGTCAAACCCATCACACCGGCTGCTTTTGCTACATTACGACTTAACTTAGGATGGAAATCGACACCATGAGTCATCGGTACATGTCCCATATGCTCAACACCACCAATCAGTGCAATGTTGGCATCACCCGTCATGATCATGCGGGCACCATCGTGTAATGATTGCATTGAAGAGCCGCACAAACGGTTTACTGTAACAGCAGGAACTGAGTGAGGGATCCCGGCCAGTAAGGCGGAGTTACGGGCAATATTGAAGCCTTGTTCCAGCGTTTGTTGTACACAGCCCCAAGAAATATCGTCGATATGTTCAGGTTGTACTGACGGATTACGCTTGAGTATCGATTTCATCAAATGTGCAGAGAGATCTTCGGCACGGATCTGACGGAATACTCCACCTTTTGAGCGCCCCATAGGGGTACGGATACCATCAATAATGACTACGTTTTCCATGTTTTCAGACCTCACGCTGTTTCACCGGGATTAACAGCAAGTTTTGCTGCGGCAGGATAGTAACTTTCATTGCTCTCAGCTTTCGCTTTCAGGCCGGCTGGAACTTGATAAAGTGTGCCTAAATGGGTATAACTTTCAGCCAGTTTCACATAAGCTGCGGTTCCCATCGTATCCAAATAACGGAAAATACCACCGTGGAATGGAGGGAAGCCTAAACCATAAACCAGTGCCATATCTGCTTCCGCAGGGCTGGCAATAACACCTTCTTCCAGACAGCGAACCACTTCATTAATCATTGGGATCATGGTACGAGCAATGATCTCTTCGCCAGAGAAAGTTTGTTTAGGTTGATTAACGTCTGCCAATAATTGATCTGTGGTTTCGTCTTGTTCTTTTTTCGGTTTGCCTTTTTTGTCTTGGGTGTATTTATAGAAACCAACACCATTTTTCTGGCCATAACGTTGGTTTTCAAACAATACATCAATGGCATCCCGGTAATCGCGGCTCATACGGTCAGGGAAACCTTGTGCCATAACACTCTGGGCGTGGTGAGCAGTATCAATACCAACAACATCAATGAGGTAAGCAGGACCCATCGGCCAGCCAAATTCTTTTTCCATGATTTTGTCGATTTGACGGAAATCACCGCCATCGCGCAATAACATGCCGAAGCCAGCCAGATAAGGGAACAGGACACGATTTACGAAAAATCCTGGGCAGTCATTGACAACGATTGGCGTTTTGCCCATTTTACTGGCGTAAGTGACAACAGTAGAAATCGTTTTGTCTGATGTTTTTTCCCCACGAATGATCTCAACCAATGGCATACGGTGAACCGGGTTGAAGAAGTGCATACCACAGAAGTTTTCTGGTCGTTTCAGTGATTTTGCCAGTTCAGTGATTGGAATTGTGGAGGTGTTAGATGCCAGAATACAGTCATCATTAATATGGGATTCTGTTTCTGCTAGAACTGCGGCTTTAATTTTCGGATTTTCAACGACGGCTTCAACAACAACTTGTGACTGCTCAATGCCAGCATAATTCAGGGTTGGTTGAATGGATGACAGCATTTTAGCCATCTTCATCGCATCCAGACGTCCGCGTTCGAATTGCTTATTCAACAACTTTGCCGCTTCATTAATACCTAAATCCAGCGCTTTCTGATTAATATCTTTCATCAGCACTGGAACACCCTTACGTGCTGATTGGTAAGCAATGCCGCCTCCCATAATGCCTGCACCCAGAACGGCTGCACGCTGAGGAGTGGATACTTCCTTCAGATGTTTTTTTGCCAGACCTTTTACATATTGGTCATTCAAGAAAATCCCGACTAAAGCGCGAGCAACCGAAGTGTGTGCTAATGTGACAAAACTTTCACTTTCCAGTTTCAATGCTTCATCACGGCCCAATGTGGCAGCTTTCTCTATGGTTTTCACGGCAGTAATTGGAGCAGGATAATGAGGGCCTGCAACTTTCATTACCATACCTTTTGCTACGGTGAAGCTCATAGTGCGCTCAACTTCGTTGAGGTTCAGTGGTGACAGCTTAGGTTGGCGGGCCGCTTTCCAGTCCAAATCACCTTTGATGGCTTGTTCCAAAATAGAAACAGCAGCATCAATCAGTTTTTCAGCAGAGACAACCGCATCCACTAAACCGTTTTTCAGTGCTTCTTCTGCGCTGATATCTTTACCTGCGGTAATAATCTCAAGGGCATTGTCAGTACCAATTAGGCGTGGCATACGGACGGAGCCACCGAAGCCTGGCATAATGCCCAGTTTAGTTTCTGGCAAACCAATTCGAAGATCGGGTGACGCAATACGGAAATCAGTAGAAAGTACTAGCTCACAACCACCGCCAAGCGCATACCCATTGATTGCGGAGACTGTAGGAACAGGGAGATCTTCAATTCGGTTGAAAATATTGTTAGCGAGATTCAACAGCTCATGAAGTTTTTCTGCTGGTGCGCTGAATAAAGATAAAAATTCTGTGATATCTGCACCAACAATAAAGGCTTGTTTTTCAGAACGTATTAACAGCCCTTTTAATTCAGTTTGTTGCTCAAGGGTAGCAACGGCTTTATCTAGTGATGCAACAGTTTTTGTGTCTAATTTATTAATTGCAGATGGCGCATTGAAGATCAGTTCTGCAATGCCATCTTTCAGCCAGTTTACTTGAATAGTTTCACTTAGGTAGAGCATGTCATTCTCCTCAATGAGTGCATACCATCTGGTATGACCAGATGCAGTTGATTGTGATTAGTGTGTTAAGTGAATGCAAATCAATGATTAATTTTTTGTAGGGCAGATCACAGGTAAGATTTATGATGTGTAGTGATATTTTTTATTATTGCATTGAAAAATATAAATATTATCAGTTAATTCCTATGAAATGGATTTTCTCCTATGACACTAAAAAAAAGGAATTGTGATAAAATTTAAATTCCAGCCAGATAACCTAAAGGCTAATAAAATGGAAAAGTTGGCATCTCTGTACCAAGAACATATTAAAATATTGCAAAAACGTGCCAGAGAAATATTGGCACGTAGTCAGTTAGACGCCCTGCTTATTCACTCTGGTGAGTTATTACGAGTGTTTCTTGATGATAGCCATTATCCTTTCAAGGCAAATGCGCATTTCAAAGCATGGGTTCCTGTAACCAATGTACCGAATTGCTGGTTATGGATCGATGGTATTAATAAACCCAAGCTATGGTTTTACTCCCCGGTGGATTATTGGCACAGTGTGGAACCATTGCCTCATGGTTATTGGACTGAAGAAGTAGAAATGTTTCATTTGGCTAAGGCTGGTGATATCAAAGTTGCACTGAATGGGTTACCAAAACAATATACAGCATATATCGGTGAGCAAGTCGATCGTGCAAAATCTTTGGGGCTCCTCAATCACAATATTAATCCTAAAGTAGTTATAGATTATTTAAGTTACCATCGTTCATATAAAACCGATTATGAACTGGCTTGTATGCGTGAAGCGCAGAAAACGGCTGTAAATGGTCATATGGCCGCACATGACGCATTTCTGTCGGGTGTCAGTGAATTCGAAATCAATATGTTCTATTTAATAGCAACAGGCCACCGTGATACTGATGTTCCCTATGATAATATTATTGCTTTAAATGAAAATGCGGCAGTTTTGCATTACACAAAGTTACAACAAACCGCACCTTCCGAAATTCGCAGTTTTTTGATTGATGCCGGGGCGGAATATAATGGCTATGCTGCGGATATCACCCGAACTTATGCAGCAAAATCTAACAGCGAGTTCGCCGCTCTGATTAAAGGATTGAATGATGAGCAGCAGGCGATTATAGCCACGATTAAAGCTGGTAGTCGATATACCGATTACCATATCAATATGCATCATCGTATAGCCAGGTTACTGAAAAAACACGATATCATTACTGGAATTAGTGAAGACGTCATGGTTGAGAAAGGGCTAACAACGCCATTTTTCCCACATGGACTTGGTCATCAACTTGGCCTACAGGTGCATGATGCTGCCGGGTTTATGCAAGATGATAGCGGAACCCATCTGGCTGCGCCGGAAATGTATTCTTACCTACGTTGTACACGTATCTTAGAGCCGGGAATGGTTTTGACTATTGAACCGGGTCTTTATTTCATTGAAACTTTATTGACGCCTTGGCGGGAAAGTGAATACAGCAAACATTTCGATTGGAAAAAAATCGATATGCTTAAGCCTTATGGTGGTATTCGCATTGAGGATAATATCGTTATTCACGATGGAAGAATTGAAAACATGACCAGAGATTTGCAGTTGTCGTAATGAAGCCTTATTTAATTCCTGCGGCTTCAGTCAGTTTTACTGAAGAAATAAAGAAAAGTCGTTTTATTACCCTGTTGGAACATACCAGCGGGGTAGATGAGGCGAAAGCATTTATCCAAGGTATCAAGGAACAATACCCTGATGCCCGGCATCACTGCTGGGCTTTTGTCGCAGGTGCGCCTGATGACTCTCAGCAATTGGGGTTCTCAGATGATGGAGAACCTACCGGCACTGCGGGTAAGCCGATGATTGCACAATTAACCGGGAGTGGCTTAGGAGAGATCACCGCAGTATCAGTTCGTTATTTTGGTGGTATCAAGCTTGGTACAGGTGGATTAGTGAAAGCCTATGGTAACGGTGTCCAGCAGGCACTTAAGCTATTGGAAAAAAAGTATAAAGTGCCGCAAAAACTGTATCAGTTGCAGTGCGAATATGCACAAATTTCCATGGTGGAACAACTGTTACAGCAATTTTCAGGGCAAGTGCTCGCTAGTGAGTATACTGAAAATGTTACATTGCACATGTCATTACCTGCTACTCTTGCAGAGGAAATAGGAAATAGATTACGTGACTTAAGTCGCGGTACGCTTTTTTTAACATCAAAAAAATAACTGTTTTGTCATACAGGATTTCGAAGGAACCTGCTGAATGCATTTTCGCACCATAACTCGTATTGTCGGGCTACTTGTTATTATTTTCTCTGTCACAATGATTATTCCGGGGTTGGTGGCATTAATTTACCGAGATGGTGCAGGCAGAGCTTTCAGTCAGACATTCATCTTTGCGCTCTTTATTGGTTTAATACTATGGATACCCAATCGGGAACAAAAACATGAATTGAAACCTAAAGAGGGTTTCCTGATAGTTGTTCTGTTCTGGACAGTATTGGGCAGTGTCGGAGCATTACCTTTTATTTTCTCTGAAAAACCTAACCTTTCGATTACAGATGCCTTTTTTGAATCCTTTTCTGGCCTGACAACAACAGGGGCGACGACGCTTGTTGGTCTTGATTCCCTTCCTAAAGCAATTCTCTTTTATCGGCAAATGCTGCAATGGTTGGGGGGAATGGGAATTATTGTATTGGCTGTTGCGATCCTGCCTTTGTTGGGCGTCGGTGGAATGCAGCTTTATCGGGCTGAAATGCCGGGACCATTAAAAGACAATAAAATGCGTCCTCGTATTGCGGAAACAGCTAAAACTCTTTGGCTGATTTATGTTTTATTGACCATTGCCTGTGCGATTGCACTATGGGCAGCGGGAATGTCAATTTTTGATGCGATTTCTCATAGCTTTTCTACCATCGCAATTGGTGGATTTTCAACACATGATGCCAGCGTGGGTTTTTTCAATAGCTCGACAATTAATACTATTATTGCGATCTTTCTACTGATTTCCGGTTGTAACTTCGGCTTACATTTTGCTGTGCTTTCCGGGCGAAGTTTGACAGTCTACTGGCGTGACCCTGAATTTCGCATGTTTATCAGTATCCAGTTAGCATTAGTCGTACTGTGTACACTGGTTTTATGGCAGCATTCTGTTTATGAATCCAAATTAAATGCACTTAATCATGCTTTCTTTCAGGTTGTTTCAATGGCAACGACGGCAGGGTTTACAACAGACAGTTTTGCCAAGTGGCCTCTGTTTCTGCCGTTCTTACTATTATGCTCTGCATTTATTGGTGGATGTGCCGGATCAACTGGTGGTGGTTTGAAAGTCATCCGTATTTTGCTCCTGTTTCTACAAGGCTCCCGCGAACTGAAACGTTTGGTACATCCGAACGCGGTATATACTATTAAATTGGGACGTCGGGCATTGCCGGAAAAAATTATTGAGGCAGTCTGGGGATTTTTCTCCGCTTATGCATTGGTTTTCATCATTAGTATGTTGCTACTGATAGCAACAGGTATTGATGAATTCTCTGCCTTTTCGGCTATTGCTGCAACATTGAATAACCTGGGACCAGGGTTGGGAACTGTAGCGGATAACTTCACTACGATGAATCCGACAGCCAAGTGGATATTGGTCGTTACGATGTTGTTTGGACGTTTGGAAGTTTTCACTTTATTAGTCCTATTCACACCGACTTTCTGGCGCGACTAATTATTAAGATGATTCGTTATTTAAAAGGACGTATCTATGAACTACTTACTGCTCTATTCCTCACAGGATGGACAGACTAAGAAAATTATTACTCGTATCGCGGAAAATATTCGTCGTGCGGGTATAGGATGTGATTTAAGAGATCTTGCTACAGTTAAGCATATGAATTTGGCTCCTTACCATAAAGTAATGGTAGGAGCCTCAATACGTTATGGTCACTTTAATTCTGTGTTGTATAAGTTTGTCACGGGCCATCAAAAGCAATTGAGTCAAATGCCGACAGCATTCTTTAGTGTCAATTTAACTGCGAGAAAACCAGAAAAAAGTACACCGGAAACGAATGCCTATTTACGCAGGTTTTTGACAAAAAGCACGTGGAAGCCAGATTTGTGTGATGTTTTTGCAGGAGCTTTGCTTTATCCCCGTTATCGTTGGTTTGATCGCTTCATGATTCAACTCATTATGCGCATGACGGGAGGAGAAACGGATACAACCAAAGAGGTTGAATACACCGATTGGGCTAAAGTAGATCATTTTTCAAAGATGTTTTTACAGTTAACGTGTCAAAAAGCGCCTTAAAAGCAATCTATTCGCTGATTGTTACGTCGTTTTGAGGAAAAAAAACGCGAACAGAAAAAAAATGCAAAAAAACTATTGTCATCGCCGGAAAACGCCCTATAATGCGCATCCGTTGTCACGACAAACACACAAAACAGTCGGGAT
>NZ_JBFPEZ010000053.1:0-55345 GCF_040838225.1 Xenorhabdus sp. SGI246 | reverse complement strand
GGATTTGTGTAGAAGAGACAGCACCTTTCGGAGGGATCAAAAAATATGAAATAATCGGGATAAGCCGTCATATCTATCTTCATCTATCTTTTCTTTTTCTTCCAGATGTACAGCATACTTGTCCCATATCAGGCATTTTTCCCCCACCCAGGGTGGAGTAGTGGGCTTGCCTCCTTCCCAAAACTGTACTTTTTTAGCGACTCTGGGATTGGCCCGGTGTCTGAACAACCATCTTAACTCTTTTCCAGTTATACTTTTTATATTTCCTCTTCTCTCTCCCTCTAAACTCACACTCACAAACTGACTACTATTTTTATTTGTGTTTATATCATCATTATTTATGTTTATATCATACTTTTCAACGACGCTTTCCATATTAATACCGTCAAGTATGAAATGTATATGTATATCCCGAGTTAATTCATTATCACCTATGCTTATCCACGATATTCCACCTTTACATTTCCTTCCTACAAGTTTACGTCTGTATGTTGTGGATTCGATCACACTTCGATATTTATTATCCAGATTTAGATGTCTAAAGAAGCTTTCTTCATATTTTTTGTAGTTATCATTTTCAATGTATTGGAATTCCTTATAAATATCACGCTGTATTTTTATATGTTCCAGATTTTTTTCATCCATATCTTCAAGAAAATCAGCCATATTTTCTAATTCTGAAGGAATTAAATAACTAGCAATCGTTACCGGAGGATAACCTTTATTATCATAATGTTTTTTTGTATCTTCAAAAAATTTTATTGTATATTGATATCTCCTTATTACTTCAATAGATAACCCATATATTAAATCACCTTTATAAAACCTTTCTCTATAAGGAGGAATAAATGGCATATATTACCTCACTCAATACCCAATATATTTAAAATGATTTTTTATATCACCTGTTATTTAAAATAGTGTATTCATTAGTATAGTTTTTAAAATTAAAATACCCGATTAAGTAAAAATCCTGCCAACCGCTCCAAAAACAACTGTATAAATAAACATGGGGTGCTATAATTCAGATTATTGTCTTAATACCGAAATATTATGCAGATAAATCCTGTTGAACAAGGCTTCATCCTATCCCGTCATTGGAAAGACACCCCATCCGGTATTGAATTGGTGTATTGGTTAGCCACAGTTAAAGGTAGCCGACGAATTATCATTCCTCACCAAAAAGCCATCGCTTTTTTTCCTCAACGTGATTTGCATAAAGCGCAGCCTCTGCTAACTCAAGAACGATCTTGTGAGTTCAAGACATTACCACTGAAAGATTTTAATCGCCAAGCTGTCTCCGCTTTGTATTGTTCGCAATATCGTCAATTACAACATTTGGAGAAAGTATTCAAGGATCAGGGCATTCCGCTTTACGAAACTGATATCCGCCCACCGGATCGTTTTATGATGGAACGCTTTATTACCGCTCCCGTCTGGTTTCATCAGAAGCCAGACGGGAGCTATCAGATGAAACCGAATCCTGATTATCGACCCAACTTGAAATGGGTTTCTCTGGATATCGAAACCAGTCAGCATGGCGAGTTGTATTCCATCGGTTTAGCAGGGTGTGGTGAGAAAACCGTGTTTATGCTAGGACCAGAAAATGGTGAAAAGCGAGAACTGGATTTCAATCTGGAGTATGTTGCCAGCCGCCCACAACTGTTGGAAAAACTAAATGAATGGCTGAAAGTCTACGATCCCGATGCCATTATCGGTTGGAACCTGATCCAATTTGATTTAAAGGTGTTACAGCAACATGGCGAACGCTATAACATTCCTCTGCGATTTGGTCGTGGTGGTAGCCTGCTGGAATGGCGCGAGCACAGTTTTAAGTCTGGACACTTTTTTGCCTCAACAGAAGGTCGTTTGATCATTGATGGTATTGATGCACTGAAGACAGCCACCTGGAATTTTCCCTCATTTAGTCTTGAATATGTTGCTCAGGAGTTATTGGGAGAAGGGAAAGCGATTGATAGCCCTTATGATAGGATGGATGAAATTAACCGTCGCTTTCAGGAAGATAAACCGGCACTCGCCCACTACAATTTGCAGGACTGTATTCTGGTTAACCGAATTTTTGAGAAAGCAGATCTTATCGCATTCTTACTGGAACGAGCGACGGTAACAGGATTGGCTGCGGATCGGACCGGAGGTTCTGTTGCCGCATTCACCCATCTTTATCTGCCGAAAATGCACCGTATGGGTTATGTCGCTCCCGTTCAGCCAACGGATTTCACGGATCACAGTCCGGGTGGTTTTGTGATGGATTCCTTTCCAGGCTTATATGATTCGGTACTGGTATTGGATTACAAGAGCCTTTACCCTTCCATTATCCGTACTTTCCTTATTGATCCCGTCGGGCTGGTAGAAGGTCTTGCCCATCCAGATAATAAACATTCTGTGCCCGGTTTCCGGCAAGCGTTTTTTTCCCGTACACAGCACTGTCTGCCTGATATTGTCACGCAAATCTGGTATGAACGTGATAAAGCAAAAAAACAGCAGAATGCCCCACTGGCTCAAGCTTTGAAAATTATTATGAATGCCTTCTATGGTGTACTCGGAGCCTCAGGCTGCCACTTTTTTGATTCACGCCTGACATCATCCATTACGATGCGTGGGCACCAGATTATGCATCAAACCCGCGATTTGATTGAATCGCAAGGGTATCAGGTTATTTATGGCGATACGGATTCCACATTTGTCTGGCTGAAACGCCCTCATTCCGAAAAAGAGGCCAGCCTGATTGGTCACTCGCTGACACAGTTTGTCAATCAGTGGTGGAAAAATTATCTCAAAACCCAATTCAATCTTGAAAGCACACTGGAACTGGAATTTGAAACTCACTATCGGCGTTTTCTTATGCCGACAGTAAGGGGCACAGAGGAAGGCAGTAAAAAACGTTATGCGGGTTTGAGTGGCAACAAGATAGTATTCAAGGGATTGGAAACAGTAAGAAGCGACTGGACGCTATTAGCACAAACATTCCAGCAAGAGCTGTATTCCCTTATTTTTCATCAGCAACCTTATCAAGATTATATTCGTGATTATGTCGCCCGCACATTGGCAGGTGAATTCGATAAGCGACTGATTTATCGAAAACGGCTACGGCGAAAACTGGCTGATTATCAGCGCAATGTTCCCCCTCATGTCAGAGCAGCCCGTCTGGCTGACGAGTATAATCAGCGGAAAAACCGCCCATTACAGTATCAAAATGGCGGTTGGATCAGCTATATCATCACGCAATCCGGGCCTCAACCACTGGAAACCCTGACTTCACCACCAGATTATGAACACTACATTAATAAACAGATTATGCCGATTGCTGATGCTATCTTGCCATTTCTTCAGGATGATTTTATAACCTTGTTGACGGGGCAAATGAACCTGTCTTTTGATTAATTGATATTTTTGCAGGTGACGACTTGCTCAGCTTGAATTAACATAACGTCCCTCTAAAGGGAAATGACCCTTTTATGACCTATTTTTTCCGAAAAAAGTGATGAAAGGTGTCACTGAAACGAGTCAGAAAAGCTAGTCATAAAAACTAACCCTATCGATAACTAATGATGATCGATATCCAACAAAAGCAGCCATCCTGCAACCATAAATAACATTATCTAACAGAAAACTGAGCCAAAATTTATGCCATTTACTCTTGGTCAACGCTGGATAAGCGATACAGAAAGCGAACTTGGATTAGGTACAGTCGTGGCGCTTGACGCGCGCATGGTAACGCTGCTTTTTCCAGCCAGCGGAGAAAACCGCCTCTACTCACGCAATGATTCCCCTATTACCCGTGTTATGTTTAATGCAGGTGATACCGTGACCAGTCACGAAGGCTGGAAACTCAAGATCGATGAAGTTCAGCCAGAGAATGGCCTGCTGATCTATGTCGGTACTCGTTTAGATACTGAAGAAGAAAATGTCAGCCTGCGGGAAGTATTTCTGGATAGTAAGCTGACGTTTAACAAGCCACAAGATCGCCTGTTTGCCGGGCAGATTGACCGAATGGATCGCTTTGCGTTGCGTTTCCGTGCCCGTAAGCATCAAAGCGAACAATTTCGTCTGGCAGAGAGTGGACTACGTGGTATTCGTGCCAGCTTGATTCCTCATCAGTTACACATTGCCAACGAAGTCGGCAAGCGCCACGCTCCCCGTGTATTATTGGCAGATGAGGTCGGCTTAGGTAAAACCATCGAAGCCGGGATGATTATTCATCAACAATTGATGGCTGGCCGTGCAGAACGTGTATTGATCATTGTGCCAGACAGCCTCCAGCATCAATGGCTGGTGGAAATGCTGCGCCGTTTCAATTTGCGTTTCTCCCTGTTTGATGATGACCGTTATGCCGAAGCCCGGCACGATAGCGATAATCCATTTGAAACAGAACAATTGGTTATCTGCTCTCTGGATTTTGTTCGCCGCAACAAACAGCGATTTGAACATCTGCTGGAAGCAAGTTGGGATTTGATGGTCGTAGATGAGGCCCATCATCTGGCATGGAGTGAGCAAGCGCCAAGCCGTGAATACCATGTTATCGAGCAATTGTCAGAGCAAATTCCATCTGTACTGCTGCTGACCGCAACGCCAGAGCAATTGGGGCAGGAAAGCCATTTTGCCCGTTTGCGTCTCCTCGATCCGAATCGTTTCCACGATTATCAGGCTTTTATCGATGAACAACAAAAGTATCGCCCAGTTGCTGATGCGGTAACTCTGTTACTATCCGGCGAGATACTAAGCAATGACCAGCAAAACCTGATTGTTGAACTGATCAATGAGCAAGATATTGAACCTCTGCTGAAAGCGGCTAACAGTAATCAGGATGAAGAGAGTGAGAACGCTCGCCGTGAGTTGATCTCTATGTTGATGGATCGCCACGGCACCAGCCGCCTGCTGTTTCGTAATACCCGTGGTGGAGTGAAAGGCTTCCCGCACCGTGAACTGCACGAAATTAAGCTGCCATTGCCAGCTCAATATCAGACTGCCATTAAAGTGTCTGAAATTATGGGCGCAAAAAAATCGGTAGAAGCACGCGCCAAAGATATGCTTTACCCAGAGCGGATCTATCAGGAGTTTGAAGGCGAAAACGCAACCTGGTGGAACTTTGACCCGCGTGTGGAATGGCTGCTTGGTTTCTTGCTGGCAAATCGCGATGAAAAAGTACTGGTGATCTGCGCCAAAGCACAAACCGCTCTGCAATTAGAACAGGTTCTGCGTGAGCGTGAAGGTATCCGCAGTGCAGTATTCCATGAAGGACTCTCCCTGCTGGAGCGCGACCGTGCCGCTGCTTACTTCGCTTCTGAAGAAGAAGGAGCACAAGTGCTGCTCTGTTCCGAAATCGGCTCCGAAGGCCGTAACTTCCAGTTCGCTAATCAGCTCGTGATGTTCGATCTGCCTTTCAATCCTGATTTATTGGAACAACGTATCGGTCGTCTGGATCGTATTGGTCAAAGCCGCAATATCAAGATCAGCGTGCCTTATCTGGAAAGCACCGCACAATCTGTTCTGCTGAGCTGGTATCACCAAGGTCTGGATGCTTTTGAACACACTTGTCCGACAGGTCGTTCCATCTATGATAAATATTATGAAACACTGTTGAACTTCCTTGCCAAGCCCAATGAGCAAACAGGCTTTCAGGAGTTTATTACCGAATGTCGCGAACACCACGAGAAACTCAAACAACAATTGGAGCAGGGCCGTGACCGTCTGCTGGAAATGAATTCCAACGGTGGCGAACAAGGACAAAAATTGGCTGAAGTTATTGCCGCACAGGATAATAATACCGATCTGGTGAATTTTGCTCTGAATCTGTTTGATATCATTGGTATTAATCAGGAAGACCGCAACGATAATATTATTGTCCTCAATCCATCTGATCATATGTTGGTGCCTGATTTCCCAGGGTTGCCGCAGGATGGTTGTTCTGTCACATTTGATCGTGAAAAAGCGCTGTCCCGTGAAGATACGCAATTCTTAAGTTGGGAACACCCAATCATCCGTAATGGTTTGGATCTTATCCTGTCAGGAGATACCGGAAGCTGTGCTGTTTCTATTCTGAAAAACAAAGCACTGCCAGTCGGCACACTGTTGGTTGAGTTAATTTATGTTGTCGAAGCTCAGGCACCGAAACATCTGCAATTAACCCGCTTCCTGCCACCAACACCATTACGCTTGTTGATGGATCTGAAAGGCACCAATCTGGCACCTCAGGTAGAGTTTGAAGGTTTCAACCGTCAGTTGAATGCTATCAATCGCCACAATGCCAGCAAGCTGGTTAATGCAGTTCAAAAAGAAGTTCATGCTATTTTGCAGCAATCTGAGCCCTTGATCGAGCAACAGGCGCGTGAATTGATCGAAAAAGCGAAAAAAGAAGCTGATGAAGTATTGTCCGCTGAGTTGTCACGTCTGGAAGCATTAAAAGCGGTTAACCCGAACATCCGTGATGATGAGCTGGAAGCGATTGAGTCTGAGCATAAACATTTACTGCTGAACCTTGACCAAGCAAACTGGCGTCTGGATGCTATCCGCCTGGTCGTAGTTTCTCACCAGTAAATAACTCTCGCCCGGCGACTGACAATCAATCACTGTTCATCAATAAGTCGTTATCAATAACACTTATCTTGCAACTAAGGGATATCCTCAAAGAGATATCCCTTAGTTTTTTACTTACTGTTGTCTTATTCGTTTTATCTTGATCAGTTCACGTTATTTTGATCTCACACACTCAATCATATACTGCTAGAATGCGCCCCGTTATTTTTTTGAGCAAATTTTTTCCGAACTCATTGGAGCTACTATGCTGGAGTCTTATAATCCCCCGACTGACCCTTGGTTACATGTGCTTTATCAGGATGAACACATTATGGTTGTCAATAAACCAAGCGGGTTGCTTTCTGTGCCGGGTAAAGCAGAGGAGCACAAAGACAGTATCATGACGAGGATCCAGGCTGAATTTCCAACCGCGGAATCTGTTCACCGATTGGATATGGCAACCAGTGGTGTCATGGTGGTTGCCTTAACCAAAGCAGCAGAGCGTGAACTCAAACGGCAATTCCGTGAGCGTGAACCGAAAAAAGTCTATATCGCACGCATTTGGGGGAAATTGGAACAAGAACAAGGGCTGGTTGATTTACCGCTGATCTGCGACTGGCCAAACCGACCAAAACAAAAAGTCTGCTTTGAAACAGGAAAATCGGCACAAACAGAATATCAGGTACTTGAATACGAAGCTCAGGCAACCCGCGTCAAGCTGGCTCCTATCACCGGACGCTCCCATCAACTTCGCGTACATATGTTAGCACTGGGAAATCCCATTCTGGGGGATCGGTTCTATGCCCATCAGCAGGCCAGGGAACTGGCACCCCGCCTGCAATTACATGCTCAGGAGTTATCGATCACTCATCCGGTCTACGGCTCTCCAATGCATTTTGAGTGTAAAGCTGACTTCTGATTACGGCTATTTATTTTTTATTGGCAATGACTATTACTTGAAGCCTTTCTCTTTTTTAATCAAATCGTAAGCGGCTTGAATAGATTGTGCTTTTTGTTTGGCAATTTCCATCATTTCCGGTGGTAAACCTTTTGCCACCAGCTTATCGGGATGGTGTTCACTCATCAGTTTCCGATAAGCCCGTTTAATCATTGTAGCATCATCATTTTGGTTAACACCCAATACCTTACACGCATCTTCCAACGTCGCCCGTTGTTGGCCAGGCCCCTGATAATGACCATGCTGCTGGTATTGTCCGCCGAAATGGCGTCCCCCTTCCATCATGGCAAGAAATTGTTCAAATTGGATGCGGGAAATTCCCAGTTCTTCCGCGATCACAAACAGCACTTTTCTTTCATTCGGATGCAGCTCACCATCAGCAAATGCTGCCTGAAGCTGAATTTCGAGAAATATTCTGACCAGATCAAAGCGTCCAAAGCAGGCTCGACGAAGTTGTCTCAGTGTCTCACGCAGTGGAAATTCAGGATGTTTACCTTCACGAAATGCTCGCTGTGCTGCAATCCGTGCCTCACCATGCAGTTGCATTCTATCCATAAGCTGACTGGCTAGCTGGATATCCGTTTCAGTCACCCGACCTTTCGATTTGGTCAGATGTCCCAATATCTGAAAGGTACTACGGAAAAACAGCGCTTGTCGGGATGGATTTTTGGCTGGCGTTCCCTGATTGCGTATTCTGATTTTGTCAAGAATGTGCCCTAGCAATACCCCAATAACAATGCCCCAGAAGCCGGCACCAGACGCAATACCAAATATTAACCCTAATAACTTTCCCCAATACTGCATATACTCTTCAATTCCTCAATGCCCTGAGCGAAATTTTGCATTATCATACTGTTCATCATTATCATACTATTCATTAAGCTCTGTGCCTAACAGCAAGATTAGTGAAATTTAACTTTACTCTGGCGCATATCTATCAAGTGCGTTAGTCTCTCAGCGTTTGTCGGCGTGATGCCACTGATGATGGAACCGCATAAGCATCTATGAATAAAAGTTACCCCACTTTGCTAGCCACTATGGTATGGGCAGCACTTTACAGTCAGCAAGCACACGCTGACCTTGCAGCACAGTGTATGCTGGGCGTCCCTGTTTACGACAAACCCATTATTACAGGGGACCCTAATAACCTCCCGATTCATATTCAGTCTGATGATACACATGGTGAATATCCCACTGCGGTTGAATTTGTCGGCAATGTAGATATCCAACAAGGCAACAAAACGCTGACAGCCGACAGAGTCAGATTCGAACAAACAGAAGATTCAGTTCCAGTACGGACTATTACCGCCACAGGGAATGTCAGATATGATGACCCCCAAATTATCCTGAAAGGGCCACGGGCCTGGTCTAACTTAACCACTAAAGACACAGACGTGGAACAAGGCAAATACCAAATGGTCGGTCGTCAAGGGCGTGGCAACGCTGATAAGATGATGCTGCGCAATGAAAACCGCTATACCATTTTAAATAATGGGGTGTTCACATCCTGTCTGCCGGGCAATGATAGCTGGAGTGTTGTGGGTTCAGAAGTCATTCTGGATCGTCAGGAAGAAGTGGCTGAGATTTGGAATGCCCGATTCAGAGTTGCCAATGTCCCCGTATTTTATACCCCTTACCTGCAATTGCCGATTGGTGATAAACGCCGCTCTGGTTTTTTGATCCCTAACGCCAGTTTTTCCAATAAAAACGGCATCCAGTTCCTGTTACCCTACTACTGGAACATTGCCCCTAATTATGATGCTACCATTACTCCACATCTGATCAGCAAACGTGGGCTTAAGTTTAATAATGAATTCCGTTACTTAACGAAAGCAGGTTCGGGAACTGTCGCCTTGGATTGGATTGGTAATGACCGCCTGTACGCAGATGATAAAAAATTCAATCTCAGACCTGAACGGGGCAGCAACAATCGCTGGTTATTCTACTGGAATCACAGCGGTGTCATGAACCAGGTTTGGCGTTTCAATGCCGAATATACTAAGGTCAGCGATCCTCACTATTTTACTGATTTCAACTCTCAATACGGTACTAGTACTGACGGCTATGCGTCACAAAAATTCAGTATTGGTTATGCGCAACAAAACTGGAATGCAACCTTAACAACCAAACAATTTCAGATTTTTACCGCCAGTGATAGCAGAAAAGCTTACCGTGCAACACCTCAGTTGGATCTGAATTATTATAAGAATGATTTGGGGCCATTTGATTTCCGCACTTATGCGCAATTTGCCAAATTTACTAGTGTAGGCAAAGATCAGCCAAACGCAATTCGCTGGCATCTGGAGCCATCCATTAATCTGCCACTTTCCAATCATTGGGCGAGCCTCAATAATGAAGTTAAGTTGATGGCAACCTATTATCAGCAAGATATTCCTGCTGCTCAAAAAAATTCTCAATTAGAAAAATCAGCAAGCCGCGTTCTGCCTCAATTTAAATCAGATGCGAAGATGGTGTTTGAACGTGCCATGTCTTTTAATCCGGCTTATACCCAGACACTGGAACCTCGCATCCAGTATCTCTACGTTCCTTATAAGAGCCAGAATCACATTTACAACTACGATTCTTCTTTGCTGCAAGCCAACTATACTGGCTTGTTCCGTGACCGTTTCTACAGTGGTCTGGATCGCATTTCATCAGCCAACCAGTTTACAAGCGGTATCACTACCCGCATCTATGATGAAGATTTAGTTGAACGTTTTAGCTTGTCTGTAGGTCAAATCTATTACTTTGAAGCTCCGCGTGTTAAAGATATAGAACCTACTCAGACAGGCCAAAGTACCGTTGGTACTAAGAAAAGAACAGGGTCTACAACTTGGGCCGGTGATGTTGAATGGAAGATCAGCTCATCATGGGGATTCAAAGGTGGAGTTCAGTACGATACCCGCCTGAATAAAGTCGCAATGGGTAATTCGATAGTGGAGTACCGACGTGATGCTGACCGTCTGATACAATTAAACTATCGCTTTGTTGATCGCGATTATATCCAGGCCACCCTCAGGAGCGCTCCGGCATACCAGCAGGGCATTTCTCAGGTAGGTATGGTAGGAAGTTGGCCGTTAGGTGATCGTTGGGCGCTCGTAGGAGCGTATTACTACGATACCAAAGAAAAGCAACCTGCCAGCAAGATGGTTGGTATGCAATATAGTACCTGTTGCTGGGCTGTGAATGTCGGTTACGAGCGTAAGATCGTCAACTGGAAGAACAACCAAAGTGAATATGACAACAAATGGTCACTCAATGTTGAACTCCGTGGCTTAAGCAATAATTACAGTTTAGGTAGCTTGAAGATGCTGCAACAAGGTATTTTGCCTTATCAACGTGCTTTCTGATACCAATTAAACACAATGTAAACACAATAACCCCGCCTTATGGCGGGATTGATATGATGGGAAACATATGAAGAACTGGAGAACGATTATTCTCGGGTTGATGTTTGCAATGAACACTGCCGCTGTTGCAGCTCCGCAGGAACTCAATAAGGTTGCTGCCATTGTGAATAACGATGTCGTACTGGAAAGTGACATCAACAACCTTTTAGAATCCGTTAAAATCAACGCAAAACAAGCTGGTCAACAAATACCAGATGCGAAAACATTGCGTCACCAGATCCTTGAACGTCTGATTATGGATGACATCATTCTGCAAATGGCAACACGGATGCAGCTCTCTGTCCCTGAGAAGGACGTAGATTCTGCTATCGAAAATATTGCTGCGCAGAATCACCTGAGCGTTGCTCAACTGAAACAACGTCTGGCCGCGGACGGTATGAATCTCGATACCTATCGCAATCAAATCCGCAAAGAGATGCTGATTGCAGAAGTACGTAACAACGAAGTACGCCGTCGTGTTTCTATCCTGCCACAAGAAGTTGACTCTATAGCTAATCAGCTCAGTAGCCATGATAATCAGAATACTGAATTGAATATCAGCCAGATTTTGATCCCTCTGCCAGAAAATCCGACACCTGCTCAGGTCGAAAAAGCAGAAGCTACTGTAAACAAAATTTTGTCTGAACTTAAAAGCGGCAGCGATTTCGGTAAACTGGCTATCACCTACTCCAGCGATACACAAGCCTTAAAAGGCGGCAATATGGGCTGGAACAAATTACAAGAGCTGCCATCACTCTTTGCCGAAAAACTCCGGTCAGCTCAGAGAGGACAGGTGATTGGCCCAATCCGTTCTGGTGTTGGTTTTCACATTGTGAAAGTTAATGACATCCGTGGCGGCAATGCATCCGTTGCAGTTACTGAAGTCAATGCTCGTCATATCCTGCTAAAAGTATCACCTGTTATGAATGATGATCAGGCCCGCGATAAATTGAGACAGATCCGGGAAGAGATCTTAAGCGGCAAAACTACCTTCGAAAAAGCAGCAAAAGAGTATTCTGAAGATCCAGGTTCTGCCCTGCGTGGCGGTGAACTAGGCTGGAATTTACCAAGTACTTATGCCCCTGCTTTCCGCGATGCTTTGGTTAAACTCCAGAAAGGTGAAATCAGCCAACCCATTCACTCTTCTTTCGGCTGGCATTTGATCCAATTACTGGATACCCGCAAAGTAGACAAAACTGATGCTGCACAAAAAGATCGCGCCTACCGATTACTGTTCAACCGTAAATTCAATGAAGAAGCGCAAACCTGGCTCCAGGAATTACGCGCCTCCGCTTATGTGAAAATTTTAGATGGCAGCGATGCACAATAATAAACCCATCATTATTACCCCCGGCGAACCAGCCGGGGTTGGTCCTGATTTAGTTATTGCCCTTGCACAATTTGAATGGCCTATCCAATTGGTTGTGTGCGCTGATCCTGAGCTTATGCTTTCTCGTGCCAGGCAACTGAATCTTCCACTGCACTTACAACCTTATTCTCCTGAACACCCATCTTCCTCACAAGCTGCCGGAACACTGACCATTCTGCCCGTTTTTCTCCATACTCCAGCTATTGCTGGTGAATTAAACCGAGAAAATGGTAGTTATGTCACAGAAACCCTGGTAAAAGCCTGCGATGGTTGCTTGAGGGGTGAGTTTTCGGCACTGGTGACAGGCCCTGTTCATAAAGGCGTTATCAATGAGGCAGGGATAGCCTTCACCGGGCATACTGAATTTTTTGCTGATCTTAGCCAATGTTCAAAAGTCGTTATGATGTTGGCGACAGAAGAATTACGGGTAGCATTGGCGACAACACATTTGCCCATTTTGGACGTTCCTAAAGCGATTACCTTTGATTCTCTGCGGGAAGTGGTAACTATCCTCAATCATGACCTGAAAACCAAGTTCGGTATCCAACGCCCTCATATTTATGTTTGTGGCTTAAATCCTCACGCTGGTGAAGGTGGACATATGGGGCGTGAAGAGATAGATGTAATTATTCCGGCATTAGACAGCTTAAGGGAAGAAGGTATTTGGCTGGAAGGTCCATTGCCTGCTGATACCCTGTTTCAGGCAAAATATCTGGATCATGCTGATGCTGTGCTTTCTATGTATCACGATCAGGGGCTGCCCGTGTTAAAATACCAAGGTTTTGGCAGGGCCGTGAATATTACTTTGGGGCTGCCATTCATTCGAACTTCTGTCGATCATGGCACAGCATTGGAGCTGGCGGGGACAGGTCAAGCTGATGTGGGAAGTTTTATCACCGCATTGAATCTAGCAATTAAAATGATACAAAACAGTAATGAATAATAAAGTCCACCAAGGGCATCATGCCCGTAAACGCTTTGGGCAAAATTTCTTAACCGACCAGTTTATTATTGATAGCATTGTCGATGCTATGAATCCACAGCCTGAGCAGGCTATGGTAGAAATTGGGCCGGGTCTGGGGGCCCTGACCGAACCGGTCGGTGAGCGTATGGATAAATTGACTGTCGTCGAACTTGACCGTGATCTGGCGGCTCGTTTACACGTCCATCCTAAATTGAAAGACAAGCTAACTATTATTCAGCAGGATGCCATGACCGTTGATTTTGGTCAGATTGCTAAAGCGCAAGGGCAGCCTCTGCGTGTATTTGGTAACTTGCCCTATAACATCTCTACTCCGTTGATGTTTCATCTTTTCAGCTATACTGATGCTATTGCTGATATGAATTTTATGTTGCAAAAAGAAGTGGTGAATCGTCTTGTTGCAGGGCCTGGTAGTAAAGCCTACGGGCGTTTAAGTGTAATGGCACAGTACTACTGCCACGTAATCCCTGTTCTTGAAGTACCACCTACAGCATTTACCCCGGCTCCGAAAGTGGATTCAGCCATAGTACGGTTAATCCCTCATAAGTCTATACCTTATCCGGTTCAGGATATTCGCAAGTTAGCCCGGATCACCACCCAAGCATTTAATCAACGACGCAAAACTATCCGTAATAGCCTGAGTGATCTATTTTCAGTTGAACAGCTATCTGAGTTGGGAATCGATCCGAGTACACGAGCTGAAAATATTTCGGTCGAACAATACTGTAAGATGGCTAACTGGTTATCGTCTCAACCTGAAACGGTCTAATTACCGAACATCCGTTGCAGTAACAGGAGGCAGCTATGCTCAACGAACCAAGAGTTTATATTCAAGTTCAAAGCACTTACGTAGAAAGCCAATCAGAGCCGGAACGGCAACGTTTTGTGTTTGCTTATACAATATCAATTCGCAATCTTGGGCATTTCCCGGTGCAACTCATTAGTCGTTACTGGTGTATTACCAACAGTAATGGTCACCAAACAGAAGTTCAGGGGGAAGGGGTTGTGGGAAAACAACCTGTCATCCCACCCGGAACGGAATATCGCT
This sequence comes from Xenorhabdus sp. SGI246, assembly GCF_040838225.1. Taxonomy (NCBI): domain Bacteria; kingdom Pseudomonadati; phylum Pseudomonadota; class Gammaproteobacteria; order Enterobacterales; family Morganellaceae; genus Xenorhabdus; species Xenorhabdus sp. SGI246. The sequence goes on along the minus strand of NZ_JBFPEZ010000053.1, from coordinate 41,065 downwards.
ACAATAGCGGAACTGTTCTTGAAACACCTTTGGGGACCATGGAAGGTCACTATGAGATGATTGATCACAGTGGTCATCCATTTCGTGTGATTATTCCGGTGTTCCGATTGGCTATTCCAACACTGATAAATTAACTATGGCTACATACCTTATCGGCGATATTCATGGCTGTTATCGTGAGCTGATTGCGCTCTTACAACAGGTCGATTTTCATCCTGACAAAGATACGTTATGGCTAACGGGGGATTTAATCGCCCGTGGCCCTGATTCACTGGCTGTTCTGCGCTATGTTAAACAGCTTGGTTCCGCTGTTAAGTTGGTTTTAGGCAATCATGATCTGCATTTGCTGGCTGTGTATAACAAGATCAGCCGCAATAAACCCAAAGATCAATTGGATGAGTTGCTTGCTGCTCCAGATGTCGATGAGTTGGTTAATTGGCTGAGAAAACAGCCGGTATTACAGATCGATGATGAACTGAAGCTGGTCATGACACATGCAGGGTTGACTCCACAATGGGATCTGGATACAGCCAAAATGTGTGCCCGTGAAGTGGAAGCGATTCTGCGCAGTGACAGTTATCCCCTGTTTCTTAACGCTATGTACGGTGATATGCCCAATAGCTGGTCGCCCAAATTAAGTGGATTAGCACGGTTGCGCTACAGTACTAACGTATTAACACGGATGCGCTATTGTTTCCCGAATGGCCAGCTAGATATGATTTGCAAGTCTAAACCTGAAAATGCGCCTGCTCCACTGAAACCTTGGTTTGAATTACCACGCAATATCCCAGAGGATTATTCCATTGCGTTTGGTCACTGGGCAGCGCTGGAAGGTCGGGGCACGCCTGCCGGTATCTATGCTTTGGATACAGGTTGTTGCTGGGGAGGTAAACTGACTCTTTTACGTTGGGAAGATAAGCAGTATTTCAGCCAACCAGCTTTAGTGATAGCTTCAGATTGATTAGACTCGTGATATTTAGTCATGCCGGAGTGTCTTTTGACACTCCGTATCTCAAATCTGATTGGCAAATAAGATCATTTGCGTCGTTCTAGAATCTCAAAACAGTAGCCATGTGAGTTATGTTCATCTGCGTCATGGTATTCGGTAAAGATCGAGTTCCATTCATCTGGTTCATAATCAGGGAAATGGGTATCACCAATCACTTCTGCATCAATATGTGTCAGATACATGCGGTTAGCCAGAGGAATAAATTGTTCATAAATTTTACCTCCGCCTACCACCATGACTTCCTCAACATCACCTGCCGCAGCCAGTGCTTCTTCGACTGAGCTTACCCAAGTTACACGATCGTCACTGGCTGGCTGACGGCTGATTACGATGTTCAGACGCCCCGGTAAAGGACGACCAATCGATTCATAAGTTACCCTTCCCATTACGATCGGTTTTCCGAGTGTATTACGTTTAAACCAGGCTAAATCGCCCGGCAGAGCCCACGGCATGGCATTTTCCATACCAATAACTCGATCCATAGCCATCGCAGCAATCAAGCTGATATTCATTAAGTCACCTTACAGGCATGTAGTATAAAAACTGTGGACACTATACGGAAAGGGGTAGTGACAGTCGATAAGATTAGCAATTTATTCAGAACAAATAATTAGCCTATACATCTAATAGATTTCAGTAGGAAAGATTGCCCCTGGTCACATCAATAACGATATGACCAGGAGGACTCTTTGCAACTAAACAACAACTTGAAACTAACAGTAAATTGCAACCAAACTACAATTCTAATTCTATTAGCAAATATTATTTTTTGTCAGCCATCATATGATATGAAACGGCAATACCTGCGGCTTGACCAGCAAGTGAAGGCTCATCGCTGGCCAAGTAAATCCCCGCAATATAGTGATGATCAACAGCATATTTTCTGTATTTTTTCGCGTAACGCTCACCAATACGCAATAGACGCCCATCACTTAACTTAAATAATGCCTCATCAACAGCACCATTTCCCCATACTTCCAAGCTTTCGATAACACTATCATTTAGCTCAATCGAATTCGTTTCTGAGGTCACCGTACCAAGTGTATAAGATGAACCATTAGTAAATGTAATTTTAATACCACCAACTCTAGGTGCATTCCCAATTCTTTGTACATATCCAATTATGGATTGTATTTTATTGTATTTCCCATTAATTAAAGATGGCTTGAAAGGCTCCTGCATTGCATCATCTTCTGTAAGAGCCTGAATTCTCATTTTGTTAGTCTGACGATCAAATACAGTCGAATAACTGATAGTCTTAGGATAGAAACCACTTTCAAGGCTATTATTCTGTATATGCTCAATTAACTCAATACATTCTAAACCGTGTAATAAACAATATCCTCTTACAGATAATAAATTATTAGTGACACTCCCTGCTGTTGATGTGTTTATAGCATCGTTATATTCATTAGAATACATCGTATGAATATAGTTCTTGGCCTTACCTACTAATTTGTCGATAAGTTCTTTTAATTCATTGACTTCAATATCTGTCAGCCCAATATCTTTTTTCTTCTCTATTCCCATTTTCCAATAAGGGATCTGTAACATAATAGTATTAGTATACATTGGGAGAATCTGGTAATTTGTCCTATTATCAAAGGATTTGAATTTTTCATCTATACTCACCAGATATCTTGCCAAGAACATATATGCATCATGACTTTCCTGACTGCCAGGCGAGTTTTTCAGCATAGATTCTACATGTTCCATTTTCCCTTTGATCTCTTGTATATCTCCATTAAGTATTCCTTTAATGGTTTGTAAAACAGCATTCTCTATCATCTGCTCTACTTTTTGGAGAATTTGCTCCCAAGTATTGTCTTTCTGCTGAGGCCAAAATAGTCCTAACAGAAAGGATAATGCCGGACCTGGACCTGGAATAAATCCTATGCCACCAATAATAGCATCCTTTATGATTGACGACATATCCCATTCATAATCAGGAGTGGAGACTGCATAAAGATCCATAGCCATTACGTCCGTCAGTAAAGGCGATGTTTCATTTTCAGATACAGTAATAGGTGTGGTATTCATAATATTATTTTACCTTAATACCTTAATTAATATGTAGTTAAACAATAGCTTAATTGGATATTTCTTAAGTTAAAATCAAAGCATTTATTATAAATAGATTTTATATCATTATTTATTATATCCAGTAACAAAGGCCCGTTTATCTGTGTCATTATAAATGACGACTTTGCTGTAATATAAAGAGTTACCAGGTGCTTTTAATATTCCATCCTCTCCTGCTTTCACTGTGATAGAGGAAGATTCGAACCATTCTGATGTGAAAGAATGAGACCAATAAAAAACAGCCCTAACTGTTGGTGCAGGGCCAGAGTTGGCTATATAATAATCGGGACGTACTTCAGGAATAATAGGCGTGTCAATTCTTGTTGCCTGCACAGAAGAATGTGGTTCTATTGTTATATCACTATAATTACTGACTGTAAGGGGTTCTGATGCTGGTGTATTTGGGCCGTAAGTTGTCGATACTGGAGTAGGTTCGTTATTACTATTTGTAATTGTAATACCATTAACGCCGTTTGTATTTATATTTATTGTGATCATAAAATCCTTTCCTATTGTTAATGAGTAGTTAAAATATGATTTCTCTCTTGTAGAATATTAACTATTTTTATTTTCATGGTTTTTCATATATCATTATATAATTATAGGGTTATCTATAATTATGAATAGCTTCTCCTTACAGTGAATCCATTTATTTTATTAGTGGATATATTGAACCTATATGTTTTTTCCGCGGGTATTCTAAACATATTGGTAAGCAGTATGAAATATAAAAAATGGCAACTCGGATTAAAAATTATATTACTTATTTAAGTGTATGCTTTAATAATTAAATGCAGGGAATATTTATTGATAGATATTAATCTTAGCCGTGTAAGTGATAAGTCCTGTTATTATTCGTGTTACAGCCATATTTATTTATCTAAACCGAAGATATTTCCATAAGAAAGATTTAAATAATACGATTTACTGATTATTATCAATATCCGTTTTCTTTATTTCTCCTTCAAATCAGACATGCTAACGACCATGAAAAAGGCCTCATAAGAGACCTTACATCCCCGCCGGACTAATAACTAATTGCCCTGCCACCCCATGATCCGCCATTTCCAATATCTGGCTGTAATACATAAAAGGGTAATGTTCATACGATGGCTGCATCATATTTACCAGTAACTCTGTTCTGCCATCAACCCAGACAGTATCTTTCCAGCCATAATCCTGAGGTTCTGGCCGCACACCGTTGTGGTTGATGACCTTAAATCTGGCACCTTCAATATGGAAAGGTTGTGGAACCGAGGTAGTGACTACCCAACGTTCCCACGCCCCTTGGTGGCTGGTTATATCAATACGGCCTGAATGCAATAATGCGCCATTGATCCCTTGTGTTTCATCCCCTAAAACGATCTGCCGATTGCGAATCGAAGTATTAATTTCCGCCGTATCCACGACAAGCTGAGAGGGTAACGCTTCCGTGACCAGGGGTAATAATCCCCCCGATTTAATTGTCAGAACGTTCGTTGAACGTAATTTGTTGGATGGTTCAAACAGCCCTTTCAGGCGATCAATCATGCCAGCAGATTCACCTGCGGTAATAACCACGCTATCCACTTTTGACATATCCACCAGCACTTCACGACGTTCTCCCGGTGCAAGAAAAAGCGTCTGCACTGCAACTGGCGCAGGCAGTAGCCCCTGGTCGGTCGCAACCATATAAAAAGGTCTACCATCACTGAGTTGCAATTGGAAGCGGCGAGCATTGGCTGCATTCAATAAACGCAGTCTGATCCAGCCCTTGGCAACTTCAATAAAAGGATCTTCCACACCATTAACAACTAATGTATCACCAAGAAAGCCCTGAGCGGCAGAGGCTTTGTCATACCGGGGAGCGCCAAAATTGTCCAACCGTTTGTCTTGCAGAATAACGGGGAAATCATCAACCCCATAATGTTTAGGCAAAGGTAGGTTACGGCTGCTTTCATCTTCTACCAACCACATTCCCGCCAGCCCTGCATAAACCTGTCTCGCCATTCGGTGTGGTGTATTAGCGTGATACCAGCATGTCGCTGCCGGCTGCTCAATGGGAATGACGGGCGACCAATTTCCATTAGAGGGGATCAGACGTGTTGCTCCACCCATTAATGTTCCGGGGACTTGCAACCCACTCACCGTCATTGAAACAGGCTCCGACAAGCGGTTGCTATATATCAGCTTTACGTTATCTCCTTTACGGACACGAATAGTCGGCCCTAAGTAAAGCCCATTGATACCCCATACCGAAGCCTTATTTTTTCCATCAAAAGACCAGTTGGATTTCTGTAGAGCCAAAAACAGAGGCTGTCCGCCACGGGATTCCAGCAAAGGGGGAACAGGCAATGCTGTTTGTTGATCTTTATTAGCTCGAACCGCAAAAGGGAGCGCCCCTAAACACATTGCCAAACCAGATGCCTGAATAAATTGGCGCCGACTCAGTGACATATTTTCTCCACGGCAGGAATAATCTCCACGACAAGAAAGAATAGCATCCCAAATTGATTGCTTATGCACACTCAATAAATTTCGAGTTACATCACGGTGGTAAGTGATTGAATTCCCCAATGTAGGGATATTAGGATTTATTATTCTGTCGAATTACGTTCTATTGATTACGTTTTATCGATTACATTTAATAAAAACGCTAATTTATTAAAAAACAATCATATCGCGAATAGGGGATAAATTCTAAAACTATCTTAAATTTATAGTCAGAATTCATCCCCAAACCAGAAAGGAAAGGGCTGTAATGCTAGAATATTTAGTTTTAATTCAACTGACTACGTTTGTTAAGTTCGTCTACTTCTTTATCCAGCTCTTCAATCTTGGTTTGCATCATTTGGCGACAATATTCAGCCAATTCACGCACCTGCTCTTTTGTATATTTCGCCGTATCAATGGGAGGCAACATCTCAACAATAACAACACCATTGTTCCAACGATTGAGTTTTATTCTGTCATGGGTTGAGGAGACACAAACAGGTACAATCGGCACACCAGCCGCAATGGCCGCATGAAAAGCACCGGTTTTAAACGGCAGTAAACCACGCCCACGGCTACGAGTACCTTCCGGGAACATCCAGACAGAGACTCGATTCTTTTTGATCTGATCCACAACTTGTGAAATCGTTCCGTGCGCTTTTGTCCGGTTTTCCCTGTCAATCAGGATATTCCCCGTCAGCCAATACAACTGACCAAAGAAAGGGATAAAGAGCAGACTCTTCTTACCAACAGTCACCGTGCGTGGCTGTACGGCATTCGACATCGTTATCATGTCGTAGTTATTCTGGTGATTACCAATATAGATGCTCGAACCATATTGAGAAGAATCTTCAGGAATGCGCTCTATCAAAGTGATACCGAATATTTTATGTAGCTTGCCAAATGCCCGGCCAAAGGTCATCACATGGCGCGGATCTCGCGGACTAAATAAACAATAAATTCCACCAAATATACAGATCAAAATGGTGAACAAAATAACAATGATCCCACGAATAATGGTTAACATAGTTTTCTCTTGCAGTTTCCTGTAGCAAGGCAGGCCAGCGCCACACTGACCCGCTATTAAAGGTTATTTAAGATGTTTTTATTTATTACACACTCAACACTTCTACACGTTCAACACGCTGTAATCCGCGTGGCAGTGAAGTTCCTTTGCGTCCTCTCTCTGCCCGGAATTTCTGCAAATCCTCTGGGTAAAGCTGCAATTTGCGTTTACCGAAATAAAGCGTGATTGAGGATTTCGGAGACAGTACCAGCAACCAGCTCAACATATCTTCTCCTGAAGCGGCCTGAGAAGCGGTAATGGAAACAATTTTGTTACCTTTACCTTTTGAAAGCTGTGGAAGATCTGCGACCGGGAACATCAACATACGACCTGCTTTAGTGATAGCCAGTAACATATCATCCTGCTCATTGGTGATCTCCAATGGTGGCATGACCTTAGCATTCTGTGGCAACGTGATCAGTGCTTTCCCCGCCCTGTTTTTAGCAATCAGGTCATTGAAAGTACAGATGAAACCATAACCTGCATCAGATGCCATCAAAAATCTCTGATCGTCTTTCGCCATTAGCAGATGTTCAACTGACGCCCCTGCCGGTAATGCCAGTTTGCCGGTCAGAGGTTCCCCCTGCCCTCTGGCAGATGGCAAGTCCAATGGGTCAACGGAATAACTACGCCCCGTACTATCAATAAAGACCACTGGCTGATTACTCTTACCACGCACAGCACTACGGAAGCTGTCACCAGATTTGTAATTCAAACCCGCAGGATCGATTTCATGCCCTTTCGCACTACGTACCCAACCCATTTGAGACATAACAACAGTGATCGGCTCAGATGGCAGGATATCGTGATCGTTCATGGCTTTCGCTTCTGAACGCTCTTTCAGCGGAGAACGGCGCTCGTCACCATAGTTTTCCGCATCGGCAATAATCTCTTTTTTCAGCAGGGTATTCAGCTTACGCTCAGAAGCAAGGATAGCCTGAAGTTTATCCCGCTCTTTTGCCAGCCCATCCTGCTCAGCACGGATTTTAACTTCTTCCAGCTTCGCCAAATGACGCAGTTTCAGCTCCAGAATCGCTTCCGCCTGTGTTTCTGTTAATCCAAAACGCTGCATCAATACTGGTTTTGGTTCATCTTCACTACGGATAATATGGATAACTTCATCAATGTTGAGATACGCTGTCAGCAAACCTTCCAGAATATGCAGACGCTTAAGTACTTTTTCCAGGCGATGGTTCAGGCGGTTACGCACCGTTTCACGCCGGAAAACCAACCACTCACTGAGGATTTCAACCAGACCTTTTACACTTGGACGATTATCCAGACCAATCATGTTGAGGTTAACACGATAGCTTTTTTCCAGATCGGTTGTTGCAAACAGATGATTCATGACCTGCTCAACATCCACACGATTCGTTCTTGGCACAATCACCAAACGTATCGGATTTTCATGATCGGATTCATCACGTAGATCATCTACCATCGGCAGTTTTTTCGAACGCATCTGGCTTGCAATCTGTTCCAACACTTTCGCACCGGATACTTGATGTGGCAGAGCAGTAATAACAACATTGCCCTCTTCTTTTGACCACACGGCACGCATGCGTATTGAACCACGCCCATTTTTGTAGATTTTACGGATATCTTCTTTTGAAGTAATGATTTCTGCTTCTGTTGGATAATCCGGCCCCTTCACATACTCCATGACTTCATCAAGTGAACATTCAGGTTTATCCAACATAGCGATCAGCGCGTTTGCTACTTCACGTGTATTGTGTGGAGGTATATCGGTCGCCATACCAACAGCAATACCCGTAGTTCCGTTTAACAGGATATTCGGCAAGCGCGCAGGCAGCATTTTGGGTTCCTGCAACGTACCATCAAAGTTTGGCACCCAATCTACAGTACCGTGACCAAGTTCACTCAGCAGTAATTCTGCATACTTAGACAGGCGGGATTCGGTATAACGCATCGCTGCAAAAGATTTTGGATCATCTGGAGCACCCCAGTTCCCCTGGCCATCCACCAGTGGATAACGGTAAGAGAAAGGCTGCGCCATCAAGACCATTGCTTCATAACAGGCTCCATCTCCATGTGGATGGTATTTACCCAGTACATCACCGACAGTACGGGCAGATTTTTTGAATTTTGCACTGTTATTCAGCCCAAGCTCTGACATCGCATAGACAATACGGCGCTGAACAGGCTTTAAGCCATCACCAATAAAAGGCAGCGCCCTGTCCATGATGACGTACATGGAATAGTTCAAATAGGCGTTTTCAGTGAATGTATGGAGCGGTTGACGCTCTACACCATCGTGAGTTATCTCACTCATGTATTAATTTCCTCAGAATCTGTCTTGACTACCGTGCGCTACGCTTCTGTTGGTTATATCTAATGTTGGTTACACCTTATATTGGTCACACCTAAAGTTGTGCTACACAAACTGTGTTATAACCAAGCAGTGTTATAACTAAATGCGTTATAACTGGGTTGCGCTATAACTCAATCTCGATGGCATCACCCTTTTCTTGCAACCAATTACGGCGATCTTCCGAGCGTTTTTTCGCCAGAAGCATATCCATAACAGAGAGGGTTTCCTGATAATTCTCATCGTTGATAGTCAATTGCACCAGACGGCGAGTATTGGGGTCTAATGTGGTTTCACGTAATTGTATTGGGTTCATCTCACCTAACCCTTTGAAGCGCTGAACATTCGGTTTTCCACGCTTGCGGCTCAGGCGGTCTAATATCGCGCTCTTTTCACCTTCATCCAACGCATAGTGCACCTCTTTACCAAGGTCAATGCGATACAATGGAGGCATTGCCATATAAACATGACCACGTCTTACTAATGTCGGGAAATGGCGGACAAACAAGGCGCACAAAAGTGTTGCAATATGCAAGCCGTCAGAATCTGCATCCGCCAGAATACAAATTTTACCGTAACGTAATTGGCTGATATCTTCACTGTCAGGATCAATACCGATGGCTACGGAAATATCATGCACTTCCTGTGAAGCCAGTACCTCATCTGAAGAGACTTCCCATGTGTTCAGGATCTTACCACGCAGAGGCATAATCGCCTGAAACTCACGATCACGAGCTTGTTTGGCAGAACCGCCTGCGGAATCCCCTTCCACCAGAAACAGTTCGGTGACATTCAGATCCTGTGACGTACAGTCTGCCAGTTTACCCGGCAGTGCAGGGCCGTTGGTCAGTTTTTTACGCACGACTTTCTTTGCTGCACGCATACGGCGCTGTGCACTGGCAATTGCCATTTCAGCCAGTTGTTCAGCTTCCTGAATATGCTGGTTCAGCCACAGACTGAAAGCATCTTTGACAACGCCGGAAACAAAGGCCGCAGACTGGCGCGATGATAAACGCTCTTTGGTCTGTCCGGCAAATTGTGGGTCCTGCATTTTGAGAGATAACACGTAGGCACAGCGATCCCAGATATCATCTGCGGAAAGTTTAACACCGCGAGGCAGTATATTGCGGAATTCACAGAACTCACGCATTGCATCCAACAGCCCTTGACGCAAGCCATTAACATGGGTTCCACCTTGTATCGTCGGGATCAGGTTAACATAGCTTTCTCCCAACAATTCGCCACCTTCCGGCAGCCAGAGCAATGCCCAGTCAACCGCTTCGGTTTCACCGCTGAGAGTGCCCACAAATGGCGATTGCGGTAATGTTACCAGCCCATTGACGGCTTCCAGCAAGTAATCTGTCAGACCATCGGCATAACACCATTTTTGTGCTGTTCCTGCCAGTTTGTCCTTAAAGACAATCTCCACGCCAGGACACAAAACCGCCTTCGCTTTCAGAAGGTGGGTTAAGCGAGAAGTCGAGAAGCGAGGAGTATCAAAATAACTTTCATCCGGCCAGAAATGAACACTGGTGCCTGTATTGCGTTTTCCGCAGCTCCCGATAACTTCCAGCTCCTGCACCTTATCGCCATTTTCAAAAGCGATCTGATGAACCTGACTATCGCGACGAACGGTCACTTCGACTCGTTTGGAAAGGGCATTAACTACTGAAATCCCCACGCCATGCAATCCACCGGAAAATTGGTAGTTTTTATTGGAAAATTTACCACCTGCATGCAGACGGGTCAGGATCAACTCAACTGCGGATACTTTTTCTTCAGGATGGATATCAACCGGCATACCACGGCCATCATCTATCACTTCCAGAGACTGATCGCTGTGGAGGATCACTTCAATATGCTTCGCGTGACCAGCTAGCGCTTCGTCCACACTATTATCGATCACTTCCTGTGCCAGATGATTCGGGCGGGCTGTGTCGGTATACATTCCTGGACGACGACGAACTGGCTCCAGGCCACTGAGGACTTCAATGGCCTCTGCGTTATAACTAGATTGAGTCATGTTGTAATTCTGTCGGTTGCTTCATGATTTAAAGAGGGTCAATCAGTATTGATTACCCTGCGTTTCCCGGGTTACCGATTTATGGGTTGCGGCCTCACCCGAAAATCCATTGGGTAGATACTGTTGATAATACCAGTCACTTACTTGTTTTTGGCAATTTTTTTACTATCGCCACTGGTTAGCCCCAAGAAGTCAATAATTTGAGGAAAATAGTATTCGAAACCAATAAAAGCATGATTCCCACCTGATTCGACCGTCTGCCTGCACTGCATTAGGTATGCAACCGCCTGACGGTAATCCAGCACTTCATCCCCGGTTTGTTGCAATAACCAGATAAGATCCGGTGACTCCAACGGGTCAATGTGCATCACTTTGAGATCATAGATGTGGCTTTGTTCAAGAGTATACCGCTCTTTGGTATAGGGGTTCACGTTTTCCCCAAGATACTCCTGAAGAATATCGAATGGACGAACCGCAGGATTGACGACTACGGCTGGCAGGCCAAAACATTGTGAAAGCCAAATAGCCAGATAGCCACCGAGTGAAGAACCGACCAAACCAATCTGTTCCCCGGCACGACTTATTACCAGTTCTTCCAGCAAGGCGGCTGTATCTTCAGGATAAGGAGGTAATTGTGGCACCAACATATCTATTTCAGAATGCTGTTGGTGCAGCCATGTTTTCAGCGTATTTGCCTTCTCTGATTGTGGCGAACTGTTAAAACCATGTAGATAAAGTAACGTTGACATTAATACCCGTCCGAATCTAAATCCGGGAAAAATTCATTACTCTTGAGCCTGTGAAGCTGCGTTTGCAATTTCGCTTCTCCCTCGCCAGTCACAGACAATTCAAGATAACGCCAACCCGGGGCCACTGTATCAAGCATAAAATTAGTACAATGTGGTTTAAATTGCACACAAGTTGATGGCGTCGCCATAACACGAATACCATTCCACATATCATCCAGCTCCTGATGAATGTGCCCACATAGTATTGTTTTCACCTGCGGTTTATTTTTCAAGAATTCTGCTAATGCAGGAGCATTACGTAAACAGTGTTGATCCAACCAGGTGCAACCCGATAGTACAGGATGGTGGTGCAACATGACAATCGCATAACGATCCCTGTGCTCATCCAGACATTTTGTCATCCACTCAAGCTGGTAATCCGTTAATTCACCGTGAGGAACTCCTTGCACTTGACTGTCTAGCATGATTAATTGCCAGTGCTGACCAATGAATATTTGCTTAGAAAGAGGGAGCCCCGCGGCTGTCAGTACATCAACCATCGCAGGCTGATAATCATGATTACCGGGTAACCAAACGCAAGGGGCAGGCAAACGGGCAACACCTTCAACAAAATGTTGATAAGCACCGATAGTTTGATCCTGAACCAAATCACCTGTAGCAACTACCAAATCGAGATCGAGATTCTGCTCAAGGATCGCATCCAGCACAGCATGATAACTGCGATAGGTATTAACGCCTAGCAGCGAGTCACCCTTATTGGCGAAAAGGTGCATGTCGGTGATTTGCAATATTCTTGCTGTGGCGCCTTTTGCCACAGGTATTTCAAGCAGGCTTTCCAAATGGTTTCCTTTTCCTGTCGATCTATAGGAGATTATTCTAACGTGCTTTTTCACATAAGATCTGCTGACTGGGGCACACTTCGCGTTTCCCAAGGCAAATGAGAGATTATCTCTCCAACCACGCTTTTTTGAGTTTTTCATGGTGCAACGTCAGCCATTGTATTGCAATAACGGAAGCCGCATTATCGATAATTCCCTCCTCAACCCATTGGTAAGCCTGTTCACGACTGACAGCCAGCACCCGGATATCTTCATTTTCACCTTCCAGACCGTGAATACCAAAAGCAGTAGAAGAATCGACCTCCCCAACAAAAATATGCATACGCTCTGTTGTTCCTCCGGGGCTTGAAAGGTAACTCAATGCTGGTTGACAACGTTTGACCTCAATACCCGCTTCCTCCATCGCCTCACGGCGAACAACCTGTTCGGCAATTTCCCCTTCTTCGATCATGCCTGCAATCACTTCCAGTAACCACGGCGTTTGACTGGTTTCAATTGCCGGAATGCGGATTTGTTCAATCAGAACCACTTCATCACGTATCGGATCATAAGGTAACAAAACGCCTGCATGACCTCGCTCAAATACTTCACGTTTAATGGTTTCACTCCATCCTCCACAAAACAGACGGTGTCTGAATTGATATTCCGTCATTTTAAAAAAACCACGGTAGAGCGGCTTACGGGAAATAACTTCAACATCTTGTTTCGTAAAAGTACGTGGTTTTGTAGGAACAAGCGGTGAGGTAAAATCTTCACGCATAAAGACTCCTGATTGTTATCTTTTATTTACCTATTATTAAAATGTATTTTGTCATATTGGTCTAAATAAATTCGTTTTGAAGATACAAACAGACCAGAAAATAAGGCAATATGGCACAAACAGCCACCCTATCCTGCAAGTATTCTCTGCTAGAATCTGTAATATTGTTTTTTATGCAGAGGCAACTTAGGCAAAATAGCTGCACAACAAGGAACGCAAATGAAAAAATTGCTATCTCTTTTTATCGCTATAAATCTGGTAGGTTTCAGTACCTCAAGCCATGCAGAAGATCTATTGCAAATTTACAAACAGGCAAAAGAAACTAATCCTGAATTGCTTAAGGCACTAGCTGACCGCAATTCGGTTTTTGAAGGAATTAATATAGCCCGTAGTCCTTTGTTACCTCGGTTAGAGCTAGATGTGAGCGCTAAATATGGTAAGGCTTTCCGTAATAGCAAACAAGAAAACTATGGTACTAATGCAGATTTAACTCTGAGCCAGACAATTTTCGATATGTCCACATGGAACAAACTGAGTCAGGCTGAAAAGAATGCAGGAATTGCCGATATTACTTACCAAAAAACTCAGCAGCAGTTAATTCTGGATACTGCCAACGCCTATTTTGATGTTCTGAGTAAGATCGATTCTCTGACTTATACCGACGCCCAGAAAGCCTCACTGTATCGACAATTAGATCAAATAACTCAACGCTTCAATGTAGGGCTGGCTGCCATTACTGACGTGCAGAACTCCCGTGCCCAATATGACAGCATTCTGGCACAGGAAGTTTCTGATCGTAACAACCTGGACAATTCTCTGGAAAAATTACGTCTGATTACCGGGGTTTATTATCCACAGTTAGCTTCATTAAATATTGAACGCTTCAAAACAAATAAGCCTGAACCTGCCGAAGTTATACTAAAAGAAGCTGAAGCCCGCAATCTGAGCTTGTTATCCGCACGCTTGACACAAGATTTGAGACGCGAGCAAATTAAAGAGGCACAAACTGGCTACATGCCAACCATCAAATTATCGGCAAGTACAGGGGTCGGTAATGAACATCAACGTAACGGAGGATACAGCAATCAATATTCTGGAAACAATTCTGTCGGTGTATCCTTAAATCTGCCACTTTATAATGGCGGAGCAACCAGTTCTCAAGTTGAACAGGCCAAATATGATTTTGTCGCCAGTAGCCAAGAACTGGAAAATACTTATCGCAAAGTAATTCAGGATGTACGTTCTTCTACCAATAATATTGCGGCCTCTATCAGTAGTATTGAAGCTAACAAACAAGCTGTGCTCTCTGCCGAAAGTTCATTACACTCCACAGAGGCCGGTTATCATGTAGGAACCCGTACCATCGTTGATGTACTGAATTCCACCTCTAAGCTGTACGAGACAAAGCGAAGTCTCTCTAAAGCACGTTATGATTATCTGCTCAATCTGTTAATTAATCAGCAAGCCCGCGGTACTTTAAGTGAAGACGATCTGGCGGCACTGAACAACCTGTTAGGTTCACAGGTTCCAACTTCCGCCAGCAGTATTATTAAAGAGATGAAAACACCATCAATTCGATGAATTAATGCGCTATCGTTTTCAATTAAAAAAAGTTATATTAAAGACGCTATACTAAAAAAGCAGCCCGCCGTTGTGTGGGCTATTTTTTAATAAGATCCTCAGGAGCCGTCCCATTGCGCATCATTGGTGGGATTCGCTCTTAATCTGATACCTTTAAGATGGATGCCCCCTATGACAATGAAACGGACAAAAGAGATTAACCGTGATAATTTTCGTAAAGCATGGCGAAATTATCGTCTTGCACCTGTGGCACTCGCTGTCAGTGCGGTTTTCATGCTTTCTGCCTGTGAACAGAACGATGAAACGGTATCGCTTTATACCAATGCCGATGAGTGTTCCAAGGCAAATCCTTCTCAAAGTGAACAATGCACTATCGCTTATAACAACGCCCTGAAAGAAGCAGAAAAAACGGCACCGAAATACGCAACCCGTGAAGACTGTGTTGCTGAGTTTGGTGAACAACAATGTACTCAAGCCCCCGCACAGGCCGGTGTTGGTAATCAGGCTCAGGCACAAAGCAGCAGTGGTAGCTTCTGGATGCCGTTGATGGCAGGCTACATGATGGGTCGTTTGATGGGCGGGAACTCAGCTCCTTCACAACCGCTGTTCTCATCAAAATCTGCCAGTAGCCCAGCTAATGGCAAGTTTGTTGATGCAACAGGTAAGAGTTACGGCCCGGCTACGGCTGGCGGTCGTACCATGTCTGTACCCAAAACAGCAATGGCACCAAAACCAGCAACCACATCGACCATTACCCGTGGTGGGTTCGGTGATACAGTAGCAAAACAATCCAGTATGCAGCGCTCATCTGCTGGTTCAAGTTCCAGCTCTTCCCGTTCAATGGGCGGTTAAGTCAAGGTGAGTGATTAAATAAAGATGAAACGCATTAATATTAATGAACGCCCGGACTGGCGCGAAAAAGCAACAGAATATGGTTTCAATTTCCACACCATGTATGGCCAACCCTACTGGAGTGAAGAGGCTTATTATCAATTCAATCTGAGCCAGATTGAAGAAATTGAAGGCGTCACCGAAGAACTGCATCAGATGTGTTTGCAGGTTGTGGAAAAAGTCGTCAATAGCGAAGAACTGCTGACTAAGTTTCAGATCCCTAAGCATTGTTGGGAATTTGTCCGTTCTTCATGGGTAACCAGCCAACCTTCACTCTATTCCCGCCTGGATTTAGCCTATGATGGTCAGAATCCACCAAAATTGCTGGAAAACAATGCAGATACCCCGACATCGCTGTATGAATCTGCTTTCTTCCAATGGATCTGGCTGGAAGACCAGATGAATGCCGGCAATTTGCCCTCAAATGCAGATCAGTTCAATAGCTTACAAGAAAAACTGATTGAGCGTTTTGAACAGTTACGTGAAAAACACGGGTTTGGCCTGCTGCATATGGCGTGTTGTCAGGACAGTGACGAAGATCGTGGCACAATCCAATATCTACAGGATTGTGCTTCAGAAGCGGGTATTGCAACGGAATTCCTGTTTATTGAAGAGATTGGTCTTGGTGAAAAGGGACAGTTTACGGATTTGCAGGATCAAGTGATCAGCAATCTGTTTAAGCTATATCCGTGGGAATTCATGCTGCGTGAAATCTTCTCAACCAAACTGGCTGATGCGGGAGTCCGTTGGCTGGAGCCTGCATGGAAGAGCATTATTTCCAACAAAGCGTTACTGCCAATGCTGTGGAAGATGTTCCCGGATCATCCAAATCTGTTGCCTGCTTATTTTGCCGATGAACGTCCGGCAGAGATGAACAGTTATGTAATTAAACCTTTCTTCTCCCGTGAAGGAGCCAATATTCGTATTATCGAAAATGGCCGGGAAATTGCCAACGCCGATGGCCCATATGGTGAAGAAGGTATGATCGTTCAGCAGTTCCATTCCCTGCCGAAATTCGACAATAGTCATGCGCTGGTAGGTAGCTGGTTAGTCAATGATCAAGCGGCGGGTATCTGTATTCGTGAAGATCGTGAATTAATCACGCAAGATCTGTCCCGTTTCTACCCGCACATTATTCTGGATTAAGTCATCCGAATTGAGTTATTTATCCGAATTGGATTGTCAACATACTCAAAGAGCCGTCTTCAATACCTTCAACAGGCGTTGAAATTGGCTCTTTTTTATCCCATGTTCCTAACACATAGAAAAGTGGCAGAAAGTGTTCTGATGTCGGGTGAGATAGCTTACCATCTTCCCTGTCCAGGGCCTGCAATAAAGGATGTGGTTCCTCAAGGCTGGTCAAATTCTCGCGCACAAACTGTTCAAAAGACAGAGCCCATGAATAAGGCTCAGCTCCCACCTGCTCTGCAAGCTGGTTATGCACAACATTCCCGCTTCCTATGATCATAACGCCTTCATCACGGAGCATAGATAATTTCTTACCCATCTCATAATAGAAAGAAGTGGATTGATTACGATCTATACTCAATTGAATAACAGGAATAGCCGCATCAGGATACATTTTAGCTAATATTCCCCAAGAGCCGTGATCCAATCCCCATTCTCCAAAATCCGTTTCGACCTCAATGGGTTCAAGAATATCCTGTACCAATACAGCCAGTTCAGGAAAACCTTTCGCTGGATACTGTTTCTCATGTAACTCTCTGGGGAAGTTGCCAAAATCATGGATAGTTCTTGGTTGGACCATTGCCGTCACAGCAGTGCCGTTTGTATACCAATGCGCAGAAATCACCAGAATTGCCCTTGGTGTGGGTAACTTTTGTCCCAATTCGAACCAGGCACGTGAATAACAGTTGTCTTCAATGGCATTCACTGGACTACCATGACCAATGAATAACGCGGGTATTCTCAGGAGACTCATTTTCGTCCCTCATGCGGCAAATCAAACATGATAGTTATGATAATGACAAAAAAATTATGGCAAGATTATGAAGCTTCTTCCTTGAATGTGACCAATCAAAAAATAATGGAGCACTTCAAAAATACTGAAAGGCCACAGGGTGTGGGCTGCGGCCTTACAAGCGTACATGCGATATAACTGATATATTCTACCCCGTCCGGCCCTTTATGCCGAACTATTTTTACCCTTCATCCGTCAATTAGCAGTTTTATTAGCTGTATATTGAGAATTATGGGGTATTCCATGCTAGTGGAAGAAAATTTCAGTAGTAAAAAACAACTATGCTAAGTCAGCTAACCGCCTTTTCCATCTTAATACGATAGTCAACCAGATCGTCAATGGTGACCACTGGCATATCGTGCTGTTTTGCAAACTCAATAACCTCAGGCGCTCTAGCCATTGAACCATCATCGTTTGTCAGTTCACATAGCACCCCTGCTGGTTTGAAACCCGCAAGTTTCACTAAATCAATCGTCGCTTCGGTATGACCACGGCGGGTTAACACCCCCCCATTCTGTGCCCGCAGAGGGAAAACATGCCCAGGGCGATTCAGATCATTCGGTTGCGCGTCATCAGCTATGGCTGCACGAATGGTAGTAATACGATCTGCGGCAGAAACGCCGGTTGTTACTCCCTGTGCAGCTTCAATAGTGACAGTGAAAGCTGTCTGATATTGGCTGGAGTTGTTTTCGACCATCATAGGTAACTGCAATTGCTGACGGCGTTTTTCCGTCATACAGAGGCACACAATCCCGCTGCCATGGCGGATAGTTAATGCCATCTGTTCCACGGTCATAGTTTCGGCAACGAAAATCATATCGCCTTCATTTTCACGATTTTCATCGTCCAGTACCATTACACCATGGCCTGCACGCAAAGCAGCTATCGCACGTTCGACACGTTCAAATGGCGTACCATAAGAAGAAAGTAGCGTCTGATTCATGGTAAAAAAACCTCTTTTAAAATGTATGGATTACCAGAATCAGGGCGATTTTGAGGAGTTGATATTGCTTAAAAATACAGCAATAAAAACAACAGACGAGCGCAAGCGCCCGGTTGATACTGTTATTCTCTCCCATCCGGACTATTACCGTCGGCTCCAGAATCACACTGGATCTGCTGACCTCTGTTTTATCCTCATTAGTTCCTGACAACCAATTTTTGACAACACGTTTCTATCAAAAAAGGATAATGACAAACAGAGCGCTCGCGGGCTTCATGAAATCACTCGAAGTCATTTCACTTTACCGCCGGTAGGGACTTTCACCCTGCCCTGAGATAAACAATTTGACTATAACGTTTATAATTCATCAGAGCAATCGACAAAAGCAAATATAAAACCGATCTCTCAATCAATTGTGCTTTTGTCATCAGGTATTAAAATAGCAACAATACACTGTTTTGTTATTCATTTAACAGCCCTGTCATTTAAACAGCGCAGCCATTAAAAGGATGATCATCATGCTCGATACCAAAAAAATTGAACAAATTGCCCGCCAGATCCACAGTGCTATGCCGAAAGGCGTAAAAGAGTTCGGTGATGATGTAGAGAAAAAATTGCGTACTATATTGCAATCCCAACTGAGCAAACTGGATCTCGTCAATCGTGAAGAGTTTGATATCCAGACTCAGGTATTACTGCGTACCCGTGAAAAATTGGTTAGTATGGAACAGCGTCTGAGTGAACTGGAAGCTCGCCTCAAAAGCCAACAACCAAGTGCTGAAAAGAAAGCGGAATAACGGTATTGAGGAGAATTGCGACAAGAAACAATTCTCCTGCTTATTCAGGCAATGCCGTTTATGTCACAAGTTAAATCACAAAAGGAACATAACGGCATTATGATGCAGGTATATTACTGATTTTTAATTATTTTTATGATATTGGTCGTTGAGATCCCATCTTCAAAATTTAGTACCTTCACTTCTCCACCAGCAGCCCAGACTTCTTTGCTACCGGCAATCTCTTCTGGCTTGTAATCCCCGCCTTTAACCAGAATATCAGGCAAAATTCCCGCAATTAAGCGCTGTGGTGTATCTTCTTCAAATGCCACAACCCAATCCACCGATTCCAGCGCAGATAATACAAGCATCCGTTGTTCCAGTGGATTCACGGGCCGAGTCTCCCCTTTCAGGCGCTTGGTTGAAGCATCACTGTTCACGGCCACGATCAGACGATCGCCCAGTTTACGGGCATTGGACAAATAAGATACATGACCCGCATGGAGAATATCAAAACAACCATTAGTCATCACGATACGTTCACCGCGCTGACGCGCCTGTTCAACGACCTCTTTCAGACGTGATTCATTCATCACACCAAAACCTGTTTCTGCACGACCGCGTACTGCGTTTTCCAGCTCTACCTGAGAAACAGTAGATGTTCCCAATTTTCCAACCACGACCCCGGCGGCTGCATTAGCAAGATAACAGGCCTCCGCCAATGGTTTTCCTGCTGCGATTGCCGCTGCCAAAACACCAATCACTGTGTCACCAGCCCCCGTTACATCAAAAACTTCTTGTGCCTGCGTTGGCAAATGCAGCGGTGGCTGTCCCACACATAGCAGGCTCATGCCTCGTTCAGAGCGGGTGATCAACAGGGCTTTCAGTTCCAGATCCTGTACCAGTTGCGTGCCTTTCTGCACCAACTCGTCATCATCTTTGCAATGACCAACCACGGCTTCAAATTCTGACATATTCGGTGTCAGTAATGTTGCACCACGGTAACGTTCAAAATCGTTGCCTTTGGGGTCGATCAAAACAGGAACACCTGCTTCATTCGCCAATGTGATCATTGCCTGAACCTGATTCAATGCTCCCTTGGCATAATCTGAAAGCACCAGCGCACCGATATTTGGTAAGGATTGCTGGATTTTTTCCAACATTGGTTGTGCGTCTACGTTCTGGAACCCTTCTTCAAAATCCAGACGGATCAGTTGCTGATTACGGGATAAAATACGTAGCTTTGTGATGGTTGGATGCGTTGCCACAGGAACAAAATCACACTGAACTTTCACACTACTGAGTTTTTCGCTCAATGCCCGTGCAGCATCATCAATACCCGTCAATCCCACCAAATGTGAATGGGCACCCAGTGACGCGATATTCATGGCGACGTTAGCCGCCCCTCCCGGACGCTCTTCAATGGTATCGACCTTAACGACAGGAACCGGAGCTTCCGGTGAAATGCGGCTGGTTGGGCCGTACCAATAACGATCTAACATGACATCGCCAACAACCAAAACACCTGCGCGGTGAAAATCAGGGAGTGCTACGTTCATCCCATGCTCCAAATATCAAAATAAATTGTTGCGGATATTACCATAACCAACCTAAATACCAGCAAGAACCTCAGAAAAAGCCTATTTCTCTCTGGCTTATTCAACCCGATTAGCACCAAGCCACTTCTGCCAGCTATTGTGCACCCGTGTTTTCTGCTGACTGAAACGTTCAACAGAGACACGATTGGGTAACGCCTGCAAAGTAAGATAATGCAGTTCATTGCGCAAGCTGATATAAGCCTGTGTTAATGCCACTGCCTCCTGTTCATCCATAATATTGTGTTCAGCCATGAGTTCAAAAATGCGAACATTATCAGACCAGCGGGTCAATTTGGCATTTTCCTGTGCATAACGCAGTACTTGATATTGAGCGATAAATTCAATATCGGTGATCCCTCCAGGATCGGCCTTAATATCAAACTGGTCATGTTGATGACTTCCCAAATGTCGGTACATTTTTTCGCGCATCTCACGTACCTGCCGACGCAGTAGATCAGGATCACGCGGCATACATAAGGTTTCCCGACGAATGCGTTCAAAATCCGCCCGCATTTTTTCATCACCAAATACCATACGGGCCCGAATCAATGCCTGATGTTCCCATGTCCACGCTTCGTTTTTTTGATAATCATCAAAAGCCTCAAGGGTACTGACCAACATCCCTGATTCACCGGACGGACGCAAACGGGCATCAACTTCATACAATATGCCCGAAGCCGTTCGGGTACTGAACAAATGAAGAATGCGCTGAGCAAGACGCAAATAGAATTGACGGGCATCAATAGAACGAGCACCATCAGTCATTACACCCATCGGACAATCCAGTAAAAATACCAGATCCAAATCAGAACCATAACCCAGTTC
Source organism: Xenorhabdus sp. SGI246 (assembly GCF_040838225.1). Lineage (NCBI taxonomy): Bacteria > Pseudomonadati > Pseudomonadota > Gammaproteobacteria > Enterobacterales > Morganellaceae > Xenorhabdus > Xenorhabdus sp. SGI246. The sequence goes on along the minus strand of NZ_JBFPEZ010000053.1, from coordinate 19,141 downwards.
CCAACCGCCCAATTTACCATAACCAATAATGGCAAAACCAAGCCCCTGACGCTGAGATAAATGGGTCGGTACACCATAACGTTTTACCATCTGATACCAGGCCTGTTGGACTACCGCACCGATAATCGCTTCGGCCAAATAAGTCAGGTGATCACTGACTTTCATAATCGGCAAGGCTCCGGCTATGTCTTCTGCGGCTATCCGCAATAATTGCGCCTGTTTGAATTGCCTCAACGCCTCCAGCAATTGTTCCTCATCATCTTCCGGGATGCGCAATAAATATTGGTACAGTTCATCCCGATAAGCCTCCAGAGGCAAAGGCTCGTACAACGACGTAGGATCGAGTAATTCATCTAATAATAAAGGATGACGGCTAAGCTGGCTGGCAATCATCGGAGAGGCGGCACACAGGCGGATAACATGGGTCATCACCTGTTCTGATTCCAGCATCAGCTCCAGATAAGTGGTTCGGCTAACGATACTGAGCAGCAAAGGAATAATCCGCTCCAACACAGTATTTGTATCTTCCCTTGCCCCCCTTTTCTTTGTCGCAATCTTTACCAAAAGGCGCGGCATCAAATGATCCAGCACATCACGCCCCCGTGGGCCAATGGTACGCTTACTGATGTCATGACGTAACAATGCAACCATATCGAGCATTTTCTGGGCTTCAAACTCATTCAGATGAGGAACAAGCGCCATCAGCTCATCCCTGTTCAGGTTTTCCTGCCATAAACTTTTAAACGGTATATGTGCAGCTTCCTCATTATTTTCTTCCGCTTCATCTCCTATCAGGTGTTGAAAAATGTCCCGGACGGCAGACATTTTTTTTGCTACTTCCACAACTAAATCATCCCAGTCAGCAAATCCCATGCCCCAAGATAAACGGGCACGGTCCAGCGTATTTTCCGGTAAAGTTTGTGTCTGTTGATCACGAATGGATTGCAGCAGATTCTCCAACCGACGCAAAAACAGATAACTTTCTTCCAGTTGCCTGACCTGCTCTGACGTCAATAATGCTAATGTTTCGATGGATTTCAGTGTCAGTAATAATGAGCGGGATTGCAGGCTTGGTTCTCGGCCTCCACGGATCAATTGAAATACCTGCGTGATAAATTCAATTTCCCGTATCCCTCCCGCTCCCAGTTTAATATTGTCTTTTAAACCCCGCCGGCGCACTTCCCGTCCAATCATACCTTTCATATTGCGTAAAGATTGGAGCACACCGAAATCAATGTAACGACGAAAGATAAATGGCCTCAACATCTGGCGTAGTTCATAACAATATGCCTGATCATCAGGTCCCAAAATCCGGGCCTTTATCAAAGCGTAACGCTCCCAGTCCCGTCCCTGTTCCTGATAATAATCCTCCAGCGCCGGAAAGCTGAACACCAACGGCCCACTGTCACCAAACGGACGTAATCGCATATCAACACGATAAACAAAACCATCCACCGTCTGTTGATCCAATACCTTGATAAGTTTCTGCCCCAATCGGGTAAAAAACTGGGAGTTATCCATCTCGCGACGACCGCCCTGGGTCACACCATTTTCTGGATATGCAAAAATCAGATCGATATCAGAGGAAAAATTAAGTTCTCCTCCTCCCAGTTTCCCCATGCCCAGGATCAGCAACGGCTGCGCTACCCCCGCTTGATCAGTCGGTATTCCCCAATCCTGACAACAATGCCGATACAACCAATCGCGGGCAGCGATAATTAGACTTTCAGCTAACACACTTAATTGTTGCAGCGTTTGCTCTGTCGTACTTATTTGCAGCGCTTGCAACCATGCGATTCTCACCAGCATCTTGTGCCGAAAAAGACGCAGAGCCCGCATCAGTGAATTCTCATCACCAACCACTGACAAAGACAGATTCAACCAATCTGCGTAATGTTGCCATTCATCAGGCTGAGGGGGATTTTGACGCATTTCAACCAACCATGCAGGACGTGACAGTATGTTTTCTGCGACAAAATCACTCAGTACCAATGCTGCCTGTTCATGAGGAGCAAAAACTTCTGTTGTTTCTGTTGTTTCCGTCGATTGCTGAAAATTCGTAATAACCTGTTGTAATTGTTGAGTTAAAATTGATGAAAGTGGCAACATAAGTCAGGTTTTCCTTTTTTTAATTATTATTGAGCCATCAACCACTGAGTCAACGCCAGTTTGCATTGCAGCCATTTTGCGCTGTAACACAATACTTCTGCATCACTTACTTCTGCATCACTTGCAGAAAGCGCCTCTTTTAATTCAGATAATAAACCCAGTGCCGGAACCGTTTCTCCCTGCTTTTCAGTCAGAAGTTTTACCCATTCCAGAGTCTGTTCTAATCCTGTTTTTCCTGCGGCTATTCCTGCCAGCCACTCTTCTTCCTGCGCCTGCCACTGCTCCAGAATTCCGGCAAGAAGAACAGATAACGGTTGCTGCCATTCGAGTTTTTCAGGTGTTTTTCCTTCCACCCACTTGGCAGGAGATTTATGACTGGCAAGAGCATATCCCCGCGCAGCTTTACTCTTGTTCGCCAGCCGCAAGCCACCCTGTATTGCCAGTTCATCTGCTAATAACAACACATCTGACACATTGCCTGTTTTCAACTCCAGTTCAAACTCACAAATTGGCGAGGTTCTCTCTCCAGCCCGGATTTCCCCCTGATCCAACACAACTTCAATTTCACTCTGACCATAATTCACAATCCATTTTTCACGGCAAAAATTTGTAGTGAACAACTCAGTCAATTGAGCCTGCAATTGGGTAAGGTCAGTATTCTCAGGCCAGATTTCAGCAGGAAAGCGGGCTAAATCCAGTTCTGGCTGCTGAAGAGGAACATTAAATTCCGGCCGCTGATGGAGACCTCCGATAACTCGCCCTGCTGTTTTGATAGTCATTTCATACTGTTCACCGAAACCACGGATACGCAATCCCATATCCCAACGGCGCAATTGATTATTCTGTGTTTCAAAATAAATATTAGTTAAATATTGTGGTGAAGTGTAATGATTAGGAAGCTGAAACAACTGGTTGCGAATTGCCAATATCGTTTCGGGTTTTACAGACAGTTTCAACTCTACCTCTACAGAACGCATATTTTTTTCTCTCAATTAGGGCCTGTTGATGTTTTATGTTCATCATTTATTCCGCCCACATGGGTAGCCAGACAATGATAAACGCCAGCGCTAACATACTGGCGTAATTTCGCTCTAATTTATCGTATCTTGTCGCTATTGCACGAAAATGCTTGATTCTTGCAAACGTATTTTTGAATAATAAACCCAAAATAGCTTTTTTTGACCAGGCATTAAAACGTCGAAATACCGTGTTCCATTTTCCAAATTCATCCGGTAAGTCACACCATGGAATACCCGTTCTTATGCGGTAAAGAATACCTCCGAAAGTGAGGCGATGTTCTTCTTTGTTGTAGACAAGTCCATTTTGTTGCATGAATAAAAATAGCTTATTCCACAAAGGAGCTGGTAACATAGTTCTCGGCATGGTGTTCTCAAGGTAACGGTTTTTTGGCGAAAACAAGGATACCCGATCATCATGCCGTTCAAACTCCCTTCACAAAACGTCAACAGCCCCTACTTCCCCAAAGTAATCCAACGATGTAATGGATTGCAGCGTTGGTTAAAAGGCGTGATAACCCGTAGTGGACTCAATAAGGCAGCAGTAGCGCTGGCAAATAAAAATGCCCGAATAGCGTGGGCACTAATCAACCAACAATCAAGTTATGAAGCGCGATGAGTCACCCTTTATGTAGCAAAAGTCCATAAGTTGATGTCATTGGCAGGTAGTACCGACTCTCTGTGAACCTGGTAACCCGGTCAGTCTATCGAGACTATCGAATTAATGAGAACAGAGAGTGCGGATTTTCATCAGGGCTCGCTGAAGCCGAAGATATGTTTGCGACTACGTTGTCAGAAAAATTTACCCACTCACTTGAATTAAGTCGGTGTCCATATATACCGGGTTAATGTATTAGCCCGGTAACTCGGAGAAGACAAGCGGAACGCGTCAGTGTGTCCCAAGCAAACCAGAATGTTTGTCATCTAATGTTACTAAATCAAAAGTTAGTATGAAGTTTCATATTATTGAGCAGTTATTGTGTATTAAAGAACCCCCTTTTAAAATTCAATAGAACTCAAACCAAATACTAAAATCCATTAATAGAACCGTATTAAATGTGCAAAACCATAATAAATCATATAATAATAAGCATTTCTATAAAGAAATTTTTTATTTTGAATGAAACGTAAATTTCAATAAATAAACATAGGAAATAATCACAATGATAAACAATAAAACTATCATACTGAGCATATTATTAAGCATAGCTAATATAACTGGCTCGTCAGGATTGACTATTTGGATAGATAAGACACTAAAGGAAGGAGGAGAAATATTAAATACGTACGCACCAATGTTTTCTTATTTAATAGGGCTATCCATCGGTTGCATGACGATATCTTTTCTTATTAGAAAAATAAGAAGTGTTTTCCTTAAGAAAAATATCTTTATATTATCTTTATCATTGGCAGCAATAAATTGCTTTCTATTTTCAAAAGAATGGATGGTTATATCAGTCTGGGTTGATGCTACCCATAGGATTATATGGGGAGTAATGAGTGGATTTACTGTTATATTAGGAAGAAATATTCTTATAACAGAAGGAAACGAAAAAAAAACAAATAAAAGCTTTTCTATTTTAAGCCTTGCTTTATTATGCCTTCCATTTTTAATTCCAATTACGTTCTCTTTTTTTAATTTAAATAATCGCACATCTGCAGATCTATTTTCTTTCATTATATATATGATATCTTTTGTTGTTTACTTAGTTTTAAATAAGGATAAAACCATTAAAAAAAATGACGCATTCCCAATTTCATCACTTAAAAAAAATAATCGCATAGTTATTCTTTCTTTTTTAAATTTAGTAATAATAAATGTCTGTTTTTTTTTACTATTAATGATTATGCCTGCAATACGAATAATGTATTTTAATTACATTGATATGACTAAAATGTATATAATATTATTAATGATATGGTTTCCTTGTGCCATTGTTATTATAATGGTAACAAAATCAACTAAACTTGAAAAAAAAATAATAATAGGGAATATGATGCAATTAATTTCCCTTGGATTATGCTTCATCTCTATGAATATAAATTCTGGAATATTATATGTTATTTTTATGCTACTAATATTCTTAGCAAATATGATCATGCAACCTATTTTTTTTTCCTACTTAGGATTATATTCTAAAAACTCTCTTTATACTTTTGGAATGCAATCAGGTAGTTATGTATTTATAACAACAATTATTCTTTTATATACTGTTTTTATAAATTTAAAAACAGATAAAATAATAATCGGATTTACTTCTTTGATAATTTTATCTGTAATAAATTCCATTGTATTTATCTTTACTGCAAAAAGAATTAAACATAAATACAATATCAATAATATAAAATAAATTTTTTACAAAAAAATAATAAATCCAGTTTTATAGACAGTAAAACTGTCCTAATTAGACGTTGAGTTAATTCAATGAATACAAAATTAAACTGACATATTTTCTATTGCTTTTCAAAAAAATCGTTTTCTTTGTGAAAGCATTCAAAATAAAGTTCAATTGAAAATATTATTTACCTCAGATAACTAAAAGATAAATTATTTTATTGAAATTAATGGAATATTATTTTAAAAATAAAGAAAAACCAAGGAAATATTATTCATGCATTAAACATTAATAGATTCTAAATAGACTTCGAAATAAATAGAAAAGCACTTGATTCCTCGTGCTGAGAGAAGTTAATCTTTATTCCAGTCTTAGCATTTCAATTATGAGGCGTTGTTTAGTTATTATATTATAGTAATTATAATATAAAAAAGTAGTGATTTAATATTTTAGCAATCAATCAGCAATTTGATTGAGTAGATTTCTAAGTTTGACTAAACCATAAAAAAACTCATGATTTTAAGATGATAATTTTCAATATAAATTATAACCATTATGGCTCAAAAAGCTGGAAGTTTAAAGAGAAATGCCACTATGAATTCCGCAAGAAAATTAAGAGAATTATTGAATGATAACAAGCTAGAACTGATATTAGAGGCTCATAATGGACTGTCCGCCCGCGTAGTTGAAGAGGCTCATTATGCTGCAATATGGGCCTCTGGGTTATCTATTTCCAGTTCTATGGGGCTACGAGATTGCAATGAAGCATCTTGGAGCCAAATAATTAATATTGTTGAGTTAATATATGATGCAGTGAATATACCTATTTTGTTCGATGGTGATTCCGGTTACGGAAACTTTAACAATGTTCGTCATATTGTTAAACGACTATCACATTACGGTATAGCTGGTATATCTATAGAAGATAAATTATTTCCTAAAATGAACTCGTTTATCAGTGGTGGACATACCCTTACACCATGTAATGAGTTTATTGGTAAAATTAAAGCAGCACAGGATACCAAAACTAACGATGATTTTGTCGTAATTGCCCGCACTGAGGCATTGATTGCTGGGCTGGGTGTGGATGCCGCATTAGAGCGTGCAGAACGCTACCATGCCGCTGGTGCTGACGCAATATTCATTCATTCCAAAAAAAGCGATGGTATGGAAGTTATCGATTTTGCTAGAAAATGGAACCGTCGTTGTCCTCTGGTTGTAGCACCTACTACATATACAGCACTAGCATTAGAAACATTAGAACAGGCCGGAGTTTCGTTTTATATCTGTGCTAACCATTTAATGCGTGCGTCACTACATAATATGAAAAGTATTGCTTGTGAGATTAAAAAACAACAAAGCATTCACTATATTGATTCTCAACTTTCCAGCTTGAATGAAGTTTTTAATATTTTAGATTATGAAGAACTGAAAACAGCGGAACATAAATATGGTCTCTACGTTTAATTTTTGTTGATTTTTTCAACTATAACCTATGAGATTTAAATCTAATGAAAATAGATACCCATGTTCACTTATTAGTGAGCAAAAAACAAATGACAGTCGATATACAGACAATTAATTATATTCTAGATATTGCCAAGACTAGTCAAATATCTGCATTATGTATTACCGAACATATTGAAGCTGTCGGTTATGATAATTTAATGCGTGCATTGTTTATTGATAATTTACTTCACGCAGAAATATTCCCAGAATATATTTTAACCCGCCAGGGAATAAAGCTTTATCCTGGAGCGGAATTACAGCTTGTTAATGGTACAAATATTGGTGTTCATACTTCGCTTGATACGTTACTGAAACTTAATCATAACGCAGGAGCTTATACTCTGTCTGAATTATATGATGAACTTTCTACATATGGTGGTTGGTTTACCTTGGTAGCACATCATATTTTCTGGCCGAATAAAACCTATCCTGACCATGACGAATTAGCTCGTTACATAAATGCCATTGAAGTACCTGCGAAAGATTTGGACAATGCAGAACAATATATTGCATTGTCACAAAAATATGGACTGTCAACCACTGGTGGATCCGATTCCCATACCTATATCCAGATTGGTGCTTGTCATAGCATTCTGAGTGAGGACGAATGCAGTGATCAACATCCGCTACGATATGCCTTTCGTAGGAATCATCAATATCACCATTTTTCCAATTGCAGCAAGCGTCTGGTTGAAATGTCTAAAATCTATCGTACTACTATTATGGCTTAGGAAACTATCATGAATATACAAAATATATCTTTCCCGAAACAACACATATCTTCCATTCTCTCTAGCCGTAAAATGACACTGGAACAGCTAGCAGGAATTGCAAACATTCATAATGATGATATCGTTTTCCCTTCATTTCAGGCATTGAAAAATTTTTCCGATCATATTGCTGTACCGTTAAGTGTGTTTTATCGGGAAGAACCGTGTAGCGATTTGGACGATGGAGTAAAAATTGCACGCCGTGATGAAACATTCAGTCGTGATGAAATCCGTGATGGTGTGCATTATTACACCTATCATCATCTAGTAACCACCAAAGCGGATCCTGGATTAATGGCATTACGCCTAGACTTACATAGTAATGAAACCCAGCCACTACGACTTAATTCCGGGCATGGTACACGAGAAGTGGTATATGTAACACGCGGTACAGTACGAGTACAGTGGCTGGATGGTGCACAGCAACAGCATGAAGAAATTCTAAATGAGGGAGATTCTATTTTTATTACCCCGTTTGTGCCACACAGTTTCACTAACCATTCGAAACAGGAAAAATCCGAAATTATTGCCATTAATTATGAATAGTGTCGTTGATGACTACTTTTTCCAGTGCCTCAGATAAAACTGAGGCGCTGTATCTCATCAAACAATAAAGATAGTCGTTATTAATTGCACTGGGAATATGTGAGAATTCACTATTAATTGCGGATGTTACTGATTAAAAGAAGCTATATTCCACTTCGTATGTATGTGGACAACTTAGTATTGCACAAATTTGGGTAACTCATACGAAGTCAGACTGTATTGGAGATGTTGATGGGTTTCTAAAATAATCAGAATGGTTGAATTACCATATATGCACCGCATGAAGCGAATATAGTATTCACTACCTTGTGCATTCATTTGATTCAGGAATGCAACATGTACAACATAGGATTTATTGGTTTAGGCCGTATGGGGCATGCGATCTGTTTACGGCTGTTGTCCCAAGATACTGTTTTGCATATTTATAACCGTACACCAGAAAAAGCAAAAAATCTGTTGGATAGGGGTGCAGTTTGGTGTAACTCTCCAGCGGAACTTAGTGCCATGTGCGACATTATTATTTTATGCCTTTCAGGGGATAAAGTAACTGAAGCACTACTGACCAATAGCGAGCATGGACTGCTACATCAATGTCGCTATGGTTGCATGATTATTGATACCAGCACTATATCCCCAAAAAGTGCAGCGCATAATGCCCATATTGCTGAGATGAAAGGAAAAAAATATATATCCTGTCCAGTTTCTGGTGGTGTGGAAGGAGCGAATAACGGTACATTGGCAGCAATCGTAGCTGTACAACCTGCGATACGTGCGATAATTGAACCCTTTATTAGCCGATTTGCCGATAAAATTACTTGGCTAACAAATCACTCTGATGCACAAAAATTAAAAATAATTAACAATCTCGCTGAAAGTATCAATTTATTGGGAGCATTTGAGGTGCTGAACATAGGCTTGACACACGGTCTTGCCTTAGATGAGTTGCACAGTGTTCTAACTACCTGTCGTGGGCGTTCAGCTTATATGGATGTAGCTCTGCATTATCTCAAAAATAACCTCAGACCTAGTGATGTGTCATTAGCAGTTCGCTGTAAAGATTTATATCTAGCAAGTAGCTTAGCTGATATTTCTAGAAATTACCCAATATCTGACGCAGCAATCAGGCTATTCAACCAAGTGAAGGAAAAATATGGCGATGAACAGGATCAGTGTGAGTATTTCAAATTCATTAATGAGGAAAAGAAATTAAATGACCATTAATCATAATATAATTCTCGAAGATACCACGCTCCGCGATGGAGAACAGGCTCCCGGAGTTGCTTTCACTGGTGAAGAAAAACTGGCTATTCTTGATGCACTGATCAGCAGTGGTGTGCAATGGATTGAAGCAGGTATAAACGCTATGGGTGGCAGTGAAAGCCGGACGCTACGTATGATGCTCGAGCGTGTTGAGGACAGCGATATTCACCTTATAGGCTGGAACCGCGGAGTGAAGGAAGACATTTCCGCTTCGCTAGACCTAGGATTTAACCATATTCATATTGGACTACCAACCTCAGCAATCCATCTTGACGATAGCTTGGCTAAAAGCCGCTCTTGGTTGGTTAGTCAGGCCTGCCAGTTAGTAGATTACGCCAAACAACGGGGTGCATTTGTTTCCATCAGCGCCGAGGATGTTGGGCGTTCTGAACTTGATTTTGTTATAGAATATGCCGCTGCCGTTAAAGAAGCGGGAGCTGATCGCCTCCGCCTGTCTGATACAGTTGGTATCCTTACACCACAGCAATATAGTCACATAATTGAGCAACTAATCCATAAAGTGGATATTGATACTCAATGCCACGCACATAATGACTTTGGTTATGGTGTTGCCAATACTATTGCTGGGTTGTGCGCTGGTGCGCGCTATTTCCATACTACTATTAACGGTATTGGTGAACGTGCAGGAATGCCTGATATGGCTCAAACCGTAATGACACTATTAGTCCATTATGGTGTAGATTTGGGAATTAATACCACTCACTTGAAAGTACTAGCTCAGAAAATCGCCAGTGCATCAGGAGTTAAGATATACCCTTGGCAACCAATTATCGGTTGCAATGTGTTCGCCCATGAATCGGGTATTCATGCTAACGGTACGTTAAAAAATGGTTCCACGTTTGAGCCGATAGATCCCAAAATGGTCAATGGTGAACGTAGAATCGTTATTGGCAAACATTCTGGCAAAGCGTCACTGAAGTATGCTCTAGACTATCAGGGGCACTCTTGGGATGAAAAACGACTTGGAGAGCTGCTAGCACTTGTACGCGAAGTAGCGACACTGAAAAAAGGTGATCTATCATATCAGGCTGTTTGTCTCCTGTATGACAGCCTAATGCAGAGAGATGCATAACTATGATATCGCTAACCCGTAAAACTATTGAGCAACTGTTGGCTCGGCGTAAAATGGTACTTGCCGACATTGGCCATTTAGTTTGTGTCAGAGATGACAGTATAGAAATCGAGAATTTCGAGCAGCTTTTCGCATTAAGTCAACACACTTCTTTATTGGCTAGTGAATATATTGCAGCATATCATAGAGAAAATACAGTACAAAACGAACTGGTAACCATTACTCGTAAGGACAGCCTGTATACACGTATTAAAGGCGATTTACTCCGTGGAGGCTACTATTACCGTCATGTACTTACCACACCACTAGATCCCAATTTGTTGGTATTACGAACTACACCGTTAAGCACTCGGCATCAAGCTCGGCCAAATGCCGGGCATCATGTGAAAGAGGTAGTGTATATACTGTCAGGCAAAGTGGGGATAATTTGGCAAAATACTTCGGGTATTATACGACACAGCAATTTGGGCACTGGTGATTCGATCTACATAGACTCATGGGTACCACATGCTTTTTATGCTATCGAGCCAGAGTCACAGATTCTAGCCGTGGACTACCTCTAATTCAGGACTCACCTCGTTTGAAACTTCAATAACACAACCGGGGAGTCTTATAGACTGTTAAATTCTAGCCGACGCGGCGATATTCTCACCTAAACAATCATATAGATGGCACAGTACAAAGACATCTCAGCCATGTCTGCTGGTATCTCACTATGAATAATTGGATTTACTAGTTAGGTTAGGAACAAAAGGGAAGCTAACCTCTGCAATTTCTAATACCAGAGCAAGTTGAAATATGTTAACTGGGGCCTGTTGATGTTTTATGTTCATCATTTATTTCACCCACATGGGTAGCCAGACAATGATAAACGCCATCGCTAACATACTGACGTAATTTCGCTCTAATTTATCGTATCTTTTTGCTATTGCACGAAAATACTTGATTCTTGCAAACGTATTTTCCACTAAATGACGGTAACGATATAAACAGTTATCAATCTTCTTATCCGATTTGCGGCTGTTTTTCCTGTAGGGAATGACCGGCGTCGCGCCTGCTTGATTGACGACTTCCCTGAAGGCTTCGCTATCGTAACCCTTATCGGCAATCACAAAATCTGTGACCGGGGCTTGCGCGACGAGACTTTCAGCATGAACGATGTCATGGGTTTGTCCCTCTGAAAGCTCGAAATGCACAGGGAAACCATAACTGTCTACGGCTAAATGGATTTTGGTTGAGAGCCCGCCACGACTTTTGCCAATGGCTTCATCTTCCTCTGAGGCTGCCCCCGCACTATGCTGATGTGCACGGACAATGCTGCCGTCAATAAACAACCATTCGGTATCAGTGTCTTCAGACAATATTTTGAATAATAAACCCAAAATAACTTTTTTTGACCAGGCATTAAAACGTCGAAATACCGTGTTCCATTTTCCAAATTCATCCGGTAAGTCACGCCATGGAATACCCGTTCTCATGCGGTAAAGAATGCCTTCGAAAGTGAGGCGATGTTCTTCTTTGTTGTAGACAAGTCCATTTTGTTGCATGAATAAAAATAGCTTATTCCACAAAGGAGCGGGTAACATAGTTTTCGGCATGGAGTTTCAAGGTAACGGTTTTTTGGCGAAAACAAGGATACCCGATCATCATGCCGTTCAAATTCCCTTCACAAAACGTCAACAGACCCTAATCCTAATACAGGGCGGATCATATTTAACCCTAACCACAATTTTTTTCAGGAACAAGAAAAATAAACCACAACTGAGTATCTCAACAATAATTGTGTGACATCGCCAAGTAATCGTATTACTCCACCAAAAAAACGCTAACAATGCCTGTATTCGGTCAGTTAAATGAGGATTCATTCTGGTTTACTGATTGCACCCGCAAACTTTACTCTTTACTATCAGTTTGCAACCCTATCAGTTTGTAACCCATACACCAAAAACAGTAGAAGACAGAATGCAAAAATTACATCGATTACTTATTTTATTACTCGGTCTTACACTTCCATTATCCGTGTATGCTGAGGAAAAACGTTATGTCTCTGATGAATTATCAGCTTACACTCGCAGCGGCCCCAGTAATCAACATCGCATTATGGGTTCATTAAATGCCGGTGCTGAGGTTGTTCTGGTCAATCCAAAATCAGAGAATGGCTATTCACAAATAAGGGATAATAAAGGGCGTACAAGCTGGATCTTAACCAGTGAGCTCAGCGCTATTCCTAGCCTGCGTGAACGCATTCCCGCTATGGAGCAGAAGATCAAAACTCTGACCGAACAATTGGCTAATATTGATAATAGCTGGAATCAACGCACCGCAGAGATGCAGAACAAAGTGGCAGCCAGCGATAAAATCATCAACGATTTAAAAACAGAGAATGCAAAGCTCCAGAGCAAGCTGACTGTAGCGGAGAAAAAAGTCGAAATCGCCAACTTACAACTGGATGATAAGCAAAGAGCCATTATTTTGCAGTGGTTCATGTATGGTGGTGCAGTTGCAGGTATTGGTTTATTGTTAGGTCTTTTACTGCCACATATCGTTCCACGTCGTAAACGCAAAGATCGTTGGATGAACTGATTTAAAGGCGGTAAGTTTAAGGACACAAGAGTGAAAGTTTATTTGGTTGGTGGTGCCGTTCGTGATCAACTGCTGGATCTGCCGATTACAGAAAGAGACTGGGTTGTCGTTGGTGGCAACCCGGAAGAACTGTTATCTCAGGGATACCAACAAGTTGGAAAAGATTTTCCGGTTTTTCTGCATCCCAAGACTCATGAAGAATATGCACTGGCACGGACAGAGAGAAAATCCGGTCAGGGGTATACCGGCTTTACCTGTTACTCGGCTCCCGATGTTACTTTGGAAGAAGATCTGTTACGTCGGGATCTGACCATTAATGCCATTGCACAAACTCCTGAAGGTGAATTGATCGACCCTTATCACGGTACAGAAGATCTTAAGTATCGTATCCTGCGTCATGTTTCGGAAGCGTTTTCAGAAGACCCACTACGTGTACTGCGTCTGGCACGTTTTGCTGCCCGATTTGCTCATTTAGGCTTTTCCATTGCTAAAGAAACGCAAACACTGATCTCTGAAATGACAGCGAGCGGTGAGTTATCATCGTTAACACCTGAACGGGTTTGGCGGGAAACGGAAAAAGCACTCGCCTCACAATCTCCACACGTTTATTTCCAGGTGTTACGTGACTGTGGTGCTCTGGCGCTCCTTTTCCCTGAAATCGATAATCTGTTTGGTGTGACTTCTATGACGAAGGATATGGGAATTCATTCTCTGAATATCCTGCAAATGTCCACACAACTGAGTACTGATATCGATATCCGCTTCGCCTCACTTTGCACTCACACCGGAAACAAACAAATTAAGCAGATGTGCGAACGGTTGCGCGTACCTCATTCAGTACGTGACCTTGCTGGTATCGTGGCGCAATATTATGACTGGGTACATATTGCTGAACAATTATCGGCAGAAAAATTGTTAATACTGTTCAATACCATTGACGCGTGGCGAAAACCTCAACGTATCGAGCAATTAGCTGTCTGTAGTAAAGCCGATGCCCTGGCCTGTACAGAGCTAAAAGCATCTGTTTATCCACCTGAAAAATATTTGCGGGAAGCTTTTGCGATTGCCAGCCAGGTTAATGTTCAGCAGATCATTGCCCGTGGTTTTCAGGGGGCTGAAATCCGTACAGAGTTAGAGCGACAACGACAACTCGCCATTACTCACTGGCAACAAAATCAGCATTAACTCGCTCTGCGTTCAATCATGACACCGACACTTTTTGCTTGTGCTACTGCGCCTGGTTTACTGACTTTAATTCTGATCCACGGCGCCTTAAACTGCTTCAGCAAAACATCAGCCACTTCTTCTGCCACACGTTCAACTAAAGCAAATCGCTGATTTTCCACATGCCGGATCACTGTTTCACTGACTTTGGCATAGTCCAGACAGTGCTCAACATCATCACTGGAAGCTGCACATTTATTGTCCCAACCTATTTCGATATCAAACACCAGCTTTTGCTTAATTGTTTGTTCCCAATCATATACGCCAATGGTAGTAATGACGCTTAATTGTTCAATAAATACGATATCCATCACGCCGTTTCTCCGTTTTTCGGTTCACCGGATACCACTTCCGGCTAAATGTGCGTATTATCCATTGTTATAGTAAAGAAAACGACCTTTATTCATTGGAGATATCTTATGAGTGCTATCGCGCTTGGTATGATCATCTTCGCGTATCTGTGTGGCTCTATATCCAGCGCGATATTGATCTGTCGTCTGGCAGGATTACCCGATCCTCGCCAGCATGGTTCCGGTAATCCGGGAGCAACAAATGTACTGCGTATTGGCGGCAAAGCTGCCGCGCTGGCAGTACTGATCTGCGATGTACTGAAAGGCATGATCCCTGTTTGGCTGGCATATAAACTCGACATTCAACCTTTTTATTTAGGCATTATCGCTATCGCTGCCTGTTTAGGACATATTTACCCAATCTTTTTCCATTTCAAAGGAGGCAAAGGTGTCGCCACCGCATTCGGCTCTATTGCTGCCATTGGTTGGGATTTAATGGGATTGGTTGCCGGGACATGGGTACTGACCGTATTATTGAGCGGCTACTCCTCATTAGGCGCAATCATTGGTGCCCTCGTCGTGCCTTTCTACGTCTGGTGGTTCAAACCGGAATTCACCTTTCCTGTCGCAATGCTTTCATGTCTGATACTTATGCGACACCATGATAATATCCAACGTCTCTGGCGAGGCCAGGAAAGCCGCATCTGGCAAAAACTGAAAAAGAAACAGGAAATGACAGATAAAGAGAAACTCCAGGCAGCTAAAGAAAAAAAAGAAGAACAACAACAAGACGAGTGATACATACAGCCCCAACAGGGGCTGTTTCTTTCCTGTTTCACGCCTTCCAGAGATAACAAATTCCAAGAACCAACTTGTATATGTTTGGCTCAGAGAATACCCCCGAAGATCGAGAACGTTATATATCTGCTAAACTTCAAACAACTAATAACGTAAGTGACAACCATCACCTGTGAAGGGGGTTATATGAAAGCACTTGTTTATCACGGAGCCGGAAAAAAACTCTGGGAAGAAAAAGCGCCACCCCAACTTATCGAACCAACAGATGCTATTATCCGCATCGTCAAAACAACAATCTGCGGCACAGACCTGCATATCCTCAAAGGAGACGTTCCTACTGTCGAGCAAGGCCGGACATTAGGACATGAAGGCATTGGGATCGTTGAGTCAGTTGGAGAATCAGTCCGCAATATCAGGGTCGGTGATAAAGTGATTATTTCCTGTATCACCGTCTGCGGTAGTTGTATTCATTGTAAACGTCAGCTTTATGCGCACTGTAAAGATGGTGGCTGGATCCTGGGGCATAAGATTGATGGTACACAGGCAGAAAAAGTACGTATTCCCCATGCTGATAACAGTCTTCATCCCCTGCCAGATGGTGTCGATGAAGAAGCTGCCTTAATGCTGAGTGACATCCTGCCAACAGGCTTTGAAATTGGGGTTATCAATGGCAGAGTTCAACCCGGAAATACTATCGCCTTGATTGGTGCAGGGCCTGTCGGACTATCGGCACTACTGGCATCACAATTCTACTCTCCGGCACACATCATCATGATCGATAATGATGATAACCGTCTTAGTGTCGCTCAGCAGCTCGGCGCTAACACAATCATCAATCCGACACGACAAAACGTAGCAGAAATTATCAACAAACTGACTGGTGGCTTTGGTGTAGACGTTGCTATTGAGTGTGTGGGTATCCCTGCAACTTTCAAAATATGTCAGGACATCATTGCAGCGGGTGGATTTATTGCTAATGTGGGAGTCCACGGTAAATCTGTCGATTTACATCTGGAAAATCTCTGGATCAAAAACATCACTATTACCACAGGACTGGTCAATACAAGCAGTACTCCCATGCTATTGAAAAGCGTTCAATCCGGCCGAATCGCACCTGAAAAGCTGGTCACTCATTATTATCCATTGGATGAAATAGAAACCGCTTATGACGTATTTAGTCATGCAGCCCAAGAAAAAGCATTGAAAATCGTCTTGTCAGCATAATTGATATAGCAGGAAGCGTGGCTAAACTACACTTCCTGCTAAATCCCCAACTTGGGGATTAATATTTAATCTTATTTAGTCGGGAGATAAAACATAAACAACTATTTGTTATTCAACAACTGTTTGATGTCCTGCTTTTCAGCTTCTTCCGCCAGCATTGGAAAATCTTTCACTGTCCAATAGCGTTGTGGCACAGGTAGGTTTTTCATCTTATCCGTTGGCCATAACTGGAATTCTGCCAACTTATCCAGCGAGAAATGTTGATAAGACTCAGGCAAAGAGAGACGTAAAGCAAACTTCTCTTTATCAAATGGCATTGATGGATAGCGATCATCCTGGGTTTCATAGTTCCTGCGCAGCAACAGAAATTTTTGCGGAATACGCTGATAACTGTTCCACCATACACCATCAACCTTATCAAGCATCTCTTTTGTGCCTGATCTATTGTAAGCACCCAGTTCATGTAATGTGATTGGTAAAATACTTGCGATCGCAGCAGAAAACTGACTTACGGAAGATGCCTGACCTTGCAAAATCAGCGTCAATGCCAATCTCGCACCCAACAAATTGGAATAGAGGTCTTCCGGGGAAAATGCCGAAACAGCTTCTGAGAATCCGGGAATAGACTGATAGCCGTACCATTGGGCAATTTCATGCCAGGCGGCTAACTGAAAAGCCAGTTTTGCGGCCAGATAAGCACTCAAAGTATAACGTTCAGCGGGATCTTCCGGCGGTGTAAATGCAAAAAAGTGGATCTTACGCGCTGCAAGCTCATTATCCAGCGTCAGCACCCACTCTTGCCCAAGGTGAGCATAAATCTGGCTAAATAAATAAAGGGTATAGTCTGCGGTATCCCTTACATGAGAAATATCAATAAACCCGCCTTTCTCGGTATATAGCAAACCAATTTTTTCATTACTGACCCCTAATAACGCAGCACTCGCTCCCAAAACACTATCGTTATAGTGATGCTTTCCTAGTTTTTCAGTTTCAACAATATTGTCGATGCTATAGAGAGGCATAGGGATCCCCAATGCCTCTGCTTTAAGGTTGTAACCGAATACACAGCACGCTCTTAATCCCTCAGGAGGTTCAAGAGGGCTCAGAACTGGCCAATCAGTTTCCGCCTGTTCATCTGTGTCACTTCTGAGCATCGGCTCGACAGGCGTAGGTGTAACAGGGGCTGATTTACTTTGGCACGCTATCAACAGAAAACTTAGAAACAATGTTACCCAATGCTTCAAAATGCTTCTCCAACCTGAAAATAGAACCCGGTACTGTCTTTTCCGATACCAAAATCTAACCTGACGTTCATACGTGGTTTAAACTCAAAACGATAGCCCACGCCAATTGAAGGAAGCCAATGCCTTTCACCCAATTTTGAAGGGGTATCACTCAATGTTCCCGTCCCTATCCAACCAACAATACCGTGGCGCCAGTCCAGCTTATGCCTTAACTCCAATTGAGTGGTGAAGATGTTTTTGTCGCGATAGCGCCCTTCATAGTAGCCACGCATACGCCGACTATTCCCCAACAGAGATAATTGGTTCCACGGTACATCACCTGCACTAAAACGGGCATAATTATCAAAGGCTAGCACAGTTTTTTCAGATAGCGGGTGATAAGTCGAAAACTGTAATTGAGTGATATGAAAATGATGATCTGCCCCTAATTCAGGGGAAAAATAGGTATAAATAAGCTCAATAGTTTGACCATGCTGAGGGTTAGGCAAAAAATCCCGTGTGTCATAACTGAAATATGCACTGACACCAGAACTTATGACAGAAGGACCACCAACGGACTGTGCAAAATATTTCTTTGCCTTGGCATTGGTGTCACTGGCATTGACGGATGAGAAATTCCAGCCTAATCCCATGTAGGTTGCATCCGCAACGCGATAAAGCACACGGGGGCGAATATCAAACTCCTGCGAGCGATAGCTTTCTTTATTGCGATTCTCCTTCCCGGCACGATAACCTTGCCCCCAATAATAGGTAGGGATGTTATTGAGCGTACCGGAAATAAATAACCTCCATTGATCATTGGCAAGAAAATTGTAATTGGTAAAATTCAGGCCAAATGCACCCGTGGATGATCCAAAACCACTGAGCCCCAGAGAAGAATTTTGACTGATATGATCGCTACTGTCAGGGCGATAAAGCCCAACCACCGCCACACCAATCCCCACGCCCATTTCAGGCGTATAAAAAGGACCGGGTAACACACCCCAGTCAATTTTCTTACTGGCATCGAATTGATTACTGCCGCCTAACTCTTCAAGCCAGCCATCAATTTTTTGCCGATCAGGCAAGATATCCGCATAAGCTGATGTGGCTATAAAAATAAGAAGGCTGGATATTACCCTGTCTCTTGATCACATCTA